>NZ_RCOB01000163.1:0-18923 GCF_004307665.1 Pseudomonas sp. Sample_16 | reverse complement strand
TGCTGCTGCTCGACGAACCGGTCGCGGGCATGACCGACGCCGAAACCGAATTCACCGCCGAGCTGTTCAAGACCCTGGCCGGCAAGCATTCGCTGATGGTGGTGGAACACGACATGGGCTTCGTCGGCTCGATTGCCGACCACGTCACCGTGTTGCATCAGGGCAGCGTGTTGGCCGAAGGGTCGCTTGCGCAGGTGCAGGACAACGAGCGGGTGATCGAGGTCTACCTCGGTCGCTGATTTTGCGAATTGATCGTTCCCATGCTTCGCGTGGGAATGCCGCCTGGGACGCTCCGCGTCCCGCTGACAATGCAGGGCTCAAGTCCTGCGCATGGTGGCGCTGAGCGTCACGGAATGCATTCCCACGCAGAGCGTGGGAACGATCACGGGGAGAACATGGACATGCTGCAAGTTGACAAGCTGCACCAATATTATGGCGGTAGCCACATCCTGCGCGGCCTGACGTTTGAGGTGAAGGTCGGTGAAGTCACCTGCCTGCTCGGGCGTAACGGCGTGGGCAAGACCACGTTGCTCAAATGCCTGATGGGGCTGCTGCCGGCCAAGGAAGGTGCGGTCAATTGGGAAGGTAAACCGATCACCACCTTCAAGCCGCACCAACGGGTGCACGCCGGCATCGCCTACGTGCCGCAAGGCCGGGAAATCTTCGGCCGCCTGACCGTGGAAGAAAACCTGCTGATGGGTCTTTCACGCTTTCCAGGCAGTGAAGCGAAAGAAGTCCCGGCGTTCATCTACGAATTGTTCCCGGTGCTGCTGCAGATGAAGCAACGCCGCGGTGGCGACCTTTCCGGTGGTCAGCAACAGCAACTGGCCATTGGTCGCGCACTGGCCAGCCGCCCACGCCTGCTGATCCTCGATGAGCCCACCGAAGGCATCCAGCCCTCGGTGATCAAGGAGATCGGCGCAGTGATCAAGAAACTCGCTGCCCGTGGCGACATGGCCATTCTGCTGGTGGAGCAGTTCTACGATTTCGCCGCCGAACTGGCCGATCAATACCTGGTGATGTCCCGGGGCGAAATCGTGCAACAGGGTCGCGGCGAGAACATGGAAGCGGAAGGCGTGCGCGGACTGGTCACGATCTGAGTCATTCCAAGCACCAATTTGTCGCACTCCTCGTTGCGCCGCGCCCCTTGCTGGTGCGCGGCGCGCCTTAACAATCCTGCTCTTGCGGATAAATACCTGCGGCACAGCCTTTGCAACCCTGCTGTCGAACTCCCGAAAAGCATTGACCATGACTCTTCCCGCATCCGGCATTTCGTTTACCCCCAGTTGGCATGCCGAGCTGGAACTGGGCTACGCCCGGTTCAACGACGCCACGCGCCCGGTCCAGCGCCGGCACAAAGGCCCGCTGCGGGTGCAAAAACACCTGTATGCCGAAGGTCCCGAAGTCTGCCAGCACATCATCGTCCACCCGCCGGGCGGGATTGCCGGCGGTGATCGCCTGAACATTTCGGCCGATGTCGGTTCCCGCGCCTGGGCGCAAATCACCAGTCCCGGGGCAGCCAAGTGGTATCGCGCGGCAGGCCCTGCCTATCAGCGGCTGGACTTGAAAGTAGCCGCCGGTGCGACACTGGAATGGCTGCCCCAGGAAACGATCATTTTCAGTGCAGCGCAGGCCGAACTCAGCACCTCTGTCGAGCTTGAAGGCGATGCCCGTCTGTTCTACTGGGATGTGGTGGCCCTGGGCCGACCGGCCAGCGGTGAGCGTTTCAACCTCGGGCACTTTCAGGCGCAACTGGAGATCCGTCGCGACGGCCAGTTGCTCTGGCATGAACGCCAGCGCATTGTCGGCAATGACGGCCTGCTCGATTCACCGATCGGGCTGGATGGGCAACCGGTGTTTGGCACCTTGTTGGTGACTGGCGAGATAGATAGTGAGTTGCTGGAGAAATGCCGCTCGCTGCCCAACGAAGTGCGCGGGGACCTGACCCAGTTGCCCGGGTTGCTGGTGGCTCGATGCCTGGCCAGTGAGGCATTGCTGGCACGGGGCTGGCTGATTGAATTGTGGAAGTTGCTGCGCCCAGCGCTTTTGGATCGCGAAGCCATGCCACCACGCATCTGGAACACCTGAACACCGAACCCTGTGGGAGCTGGCTTGCCAGCGATGCTTTTGGCGGCATCGAGGTCCCCATCGCTGGCAAGCCAGCTCCCACAGGGTTCGTGTTTACATGCCCGAATACCTTTTAATCTGCCCTGATGGATTGCACCAATGGACCTGACCCCACGTGAAAAAGACAAGCTGCTGATCTTCACCGCCGGCCTCGTCGCCGAGCGGCGTTTGGCGCGCGGTGTGAAACTCAATTACCCGGAAGCCATGGCCTACATTTCCGCGGCGCTGCTCGAAGGCGCGCGCGATGGTCGAACCGTGGCCGAACTGATGCACTTGGGCACCACCTTGCTCAGCCGCGAACAAGTAATGGAGGGTATCCCGGAGATGATTGCGGAGATCCAGGTCGAAGCGACGTTCCCCGATGGCACCAAACTGGTCACCGTCCACCAACCGATCGCCTGAGGTCCCGCCATGACTTACCACATCCGCGATGCCGTGCATGCCGATCTTGCGGCGATCCGCGATATTTACAACGACGCCGTGCTCAACACCACCGCGATCTGGAACGAACATGCCGTGGACCTCGACAACCGTCAGGCCTGGTTCCACGCCCGACAGGCGCAGGCGTATCCGATCCTGGTAATCGTCGATATGGACGACGCCGTACTGGGCTACGCTTCTTTCGGCGACTGGCGCCCATTCGACGGCTTCCGCCACACCGTCGAGCACTCGGTCTACGTACGCAGCGATCAACGCGGCAATGGCCTGGGGCCGCAACTCATGGACGTGCTGGTAGCGCGCGCCCGAGGTTGCGGCAAACACGTCATGGTCGCGGCCATCGAAAGTGGCAACACCGCCTCGATCCGCTTGCATGAGCGCATCGGTTTCGTCACCACCGGGCAGATGCCACAAGTGGGTACCAAATTCGGGCGCTGGCTGGACCTGACCTTCATGCAACTGACCCTCAATCCTGGCGCACAGCCACCTGCCGCCCACAAGGAGTGATCGCTCATGAATCCCGCCCAACTGCGACGCGTCAATGTAGAAAGCTTTGCGCACTACCGTCAGGGCCTGATTGATCTGCTGCTCGATGCCGTCGGCTATGGCGCCAGTGTCGGCTTCATGGCCGACCTCGATGCCACGCAGGCCCACGCCTATTTCGATGAGGTTCAGGACAATCTCAACAAAGGCAATTTGTTGCTGTGGGTGGTGGTCAAGGACGAACAGGTGCAAGCCAGCGTGCAACTGGGCCTGTGCCGCAAAGCCAATGGCCTGAACCGCGCCGAAGTGCAGAAATTGCTGGTGCGCGAACATGCGCGACGTCGTGGTCTGGGCCAACAGTTGATGACCGCATTGGAACAGGCCGCCTTGCAACACAAGCGCGGCATGCTCTACCTCGACACTGAAGCCGGCTCGCCCGCTGAGGATTTCTACAAAGCCCTGGGCTACACCCGCGCCGGGGAAATCCCCGATTACGCCTGCGACCCGAGCGGCCGTTACAAGCCCACCGCCCTCTACTACAAGATTCTCCAAGGAGCCCATTGATGATTCCCGGTGAATACCAGATCCAGCCCGGCGACATCGAACTCAACGCCGGTCGCCGCACCATCAGCCTGACCGTGGCCAACAGTGGCGACCGGCCGATCCAGGTCGGTTCGCATTACCACTTTTTCGAAACCAACGACGCGTTGACCTTCGACCGCACCGCCAGCCGCGGCATGCGCCTGAACATCCCCGCCGGCACTGCCGTGCGCTTTGAACCGGGGCAGAGTCGCGACGTCGAGTTGGTGGATCTGGCGGGGCATCGTCGGGTGTTCGGGTTTGCCGGCAGGGTCATGGGCAATCTCGACTGAAATGTTCCCCTGTGGCGAGGGAGTTTGCTCCCGCTCGAGTGCGAAGCGCTCGCTAATCAGAAACATGGGGTGTACCTGACGATATCCGATTGCAGGTTTCACGGCTGTTGCGCAGCCCAACGGGAGCAAGCTCCCTCGCCAAAATGGATCGCAGGTTGACACCCATCATTTACAAGGCAAGCGCATGAAAATCTCAAGACAAGCCTACGCCGACATGTTCGGCCCCACCGTCGGCGACAAGGTGCGCCTGGCCGACACCGAACTGTGGATCGAAGTGGAAAAAGACTTCACCACCTATGGCGAAGAAGTGAAGTTCGGCGGCGGCAAGGTGATCCGCGATGGTCAGGGCCAGAGCCAATTGCTGGCCGCCGAAGTGGTCGACACGTTGATCACCAATGCGCTGATCATCGATCACTGGGGCATCGTCAAAGCTGACGTCGGCCTCAAGGACGGGCGCATCGCTGGCATCGGCAAGGCCGGCAACCCGGACGTGCAACCGGACGTGACCATTGCCATCGGGGCCAGCACCGAAGTCATCGCGGGCGAAGGCATGATCCTCACCGCCGGCGGCATCGACACCCACATCCACTTCATCTGCCCGCAGCAGATCGAAGAGGCGCTGATGAGCGGCGTCACCACCATGATCGGCGGCGGCACCGGTCCGGCCACCGGCACCAACGCCACCACCTGCACCTCCGGGCCATGGCACCTGGCCCGCATGCTCCAGGCCGCCGATGCGTTCCCGATGAACATCGGCCTCACCGGCAAAGGCAACGCCAGCTTGCCGGAGCCGTTGATCGAGCAGGTCAAGGCCGGCGCCATCGGCCTCAAGTTGCATGAAGACTGGGGCACCACCCCGGCAAGCATCGACAACTGCCTGAGCGTCGCCGATCAGTTCGACGTGCAGGTGGCGATCCACACCGACACCCTCAACGAATCAGGCTTCGTCGAAACTACCCTCGCCGCTTTCAAGGGCCGCACCATCCACACCTATCACACCGAAGGTGCCGGTGGCGGTCACGCACCGGACATCATCAAGGCCTGCGGCTTCGCCAACGTGCTGCCGAGTTCGACCAACCCGACCCGACCGTTCACCCGTAACACCATCGACGAACACCTCGACATGCTGATGGTCTGCCATCACCTTGACCCGAGCATTGCCGAAGACGTGGCCTTCGCTGAAAGCCGCATTCGCCGCGAGACCATTGCCGCCGAAGACATCCTCCACGACCTCGGTGCGTTCTCGATGATCAGCTCCGACAGCCAGGCCATGGGTCGTGTCGGCGAAGTCATCACGCGCACCTGGCAGACCGCCGACAAGATGAAAAAACAGCGCGGGCCGCTGGCGGGTGACGGCACAGGCAACGACAACTTCCGCGCCAAACGCTACATCGCCAAGTACACCATCAACCCGGCGATCACCCACGGCATCAGTCACGAAGTGGGCTCGGTGGAAGTGGGAAAATGGGCCGACCTGGTGCTTTGGCGCCCGGCATTCTTCGGCGTCAAACCGACGCTGATTCTAAAAGGCGGTGCCATTGCAGCCAGCCTGATGGGCGACGCCAACGCTTCGATTCCGACGCCGCAACCGGTGCACTACCGCCCGATGTTCGCCAGCTTCGGCGGCTCATTGCATGCCACCAGCATGACCTTCATCAGCCAGGCGGCACATGACGCCGGATTGCCCGAAGCCCTGGGATTGAAGAAGAAAATCGCCGTGGTCAAAGGCTGTCGCGACGTGCAGAAAACCGACCTGATCCACAACGACTACTTGCCGAACATCGACGTCGATCCGCAGACCTATCAGGTCAAGGCTGACGGCGAGTTGTTGTGGTGTGAGCCGGCGGATGTGTTGCCGATGGCGCAGCGCTATTTCCTCTTCTGAACATTCAAGGCAAGAAAAAACCCTGAGTGCGCCATCACTCAGGGTTTTAATGGCATCTATGGATGCGCTGGTTGCGCCTTCACATCGAAGAACAGAACCGTTTCAGTCAGTGGTCTCGAGCGTAAAGGCAGGCGGTTCAACCCGTCGCAGTTTTGCCCGGTCCATGGCTTGCTGAGTCAATTGCTTGAGGAGGGTTTCGCGCTCGTCCCTGATCAGGTCAAGCTCTGCGGCAAACACTTCATCGGTCACGACTTTCCCCGGCCCGAAGGCGCTTTCAGGTTTACCGAGTTCCGCGGCCAGCACCCTGATGTCTTCCTTCAGCTTCTCTCTTTCCTTGAGCGTCAGGTCCGAACCGGCGGCACGATCATCCAGAGCGACCTTGAACTCGGTCGTCGCTTCCGTCTTGCGATCAAAGACCCTGAACCGTGCGCGATTCGAGCGCTGCACATAGGTCCGCCAAAACGGCTGCTCGGCAATCGAATCACGCAGCAGATCGCCCTCCTCCAGCCCCAGGACCCGCTGGTAGGCGTCCTCGATCATTTCACTGGTAACGCCTGCGATCTGGCGAAACTGCATACCGCGCGCCTGCCAGGGCAGGTCAAGGCGCTCCGCCAGGTCCGTCATGAAGGCGAGATGGACCTCGACCTCATCGATGGTTCCGGTCACATTGCCTTCCTCATCGATGCGTCGAAAACGCTCGCCCGCGGCTTCGCGGTCGATGATATGACGACGGGCGATTCGCTCGATTTCATCCAGGCGGCTCTTGCCCCGGGCCAATTCGACCAACTGCGTTTCGATCAAACTGGCGTTGCCCAGTTCGAGGGCTTCCTGGACCAGCACATCGACCCCCAGAACATTGAACAGCTGGGTCGCGCCATCCACGCATTGGGTGCGCATCGACGCTTCGCTGAAAAATTTTGTGCGCAGCTCAGCGTCCCTCGCCATGGTCTCGATCATTCGCCACACCTTGGCCGTCAGATCGGTTCGATAGGCGCCGCCCGCGGTGAAGTCTGCCGATTGGGTCAGGCGCCTGATCTCGTCGAAGAAACCGTGCGAGTTGAACTCATCTTCAAGCGCATCCCAGAGCATTTGATTTTGTACCCATTGGTCAAAGGTAATGCCTTGCTGCCATTGCAGGGTGTCACGCACGCCCCGGGGAGGGTACGGGCGATCGGGGTCCAGCCCTGTCGACCTGATGTACTCCTTGAGCCGTTCCAGGTTTTCGGCTGACATGAAGGGCGGCTGGCGGCTGAGCAACGTACGCGCCAGTAACTCTGCATCGACCGAACCCGGGGTGACTTCGGGTATGTGCGTAAGCACGTTGCGTTGCAGGTCCAGATGGATATGCCGGGGGCGTGGAAGGTCGAACAGTCCCGCAGGCCACGTGGTCGCGCCGGTGTCGTACAGCAGCAGCGTATGCAGGTCGGGCATGCGACTGATGTTCGGCAGCAGACCCAACGGGTTTCCTGCCAGCCCCAGGGTTTGCAGCTTCGTGCAGCGACCGAGCACGTCGACATCGGAGGCCATCAGCACAATCCGGTTGCCCGAGAGCTCGAGGAAATTGAGGTGCGGCATCTGGGCGATGTGTCGCGGCAAAGCCGTCAGTCGATTGTTGCCAAGGTCCAGGGCGCGCAACTTGCGAAACGGCTGAAGAAAGGATTGTTGCGCATCGGTCATGCCGCAGTTGAACATCTTCAGATAAGTGACATGGTCGAAATTGCCTTCCAGCGCCGGCATGTTTTTGAAATGCAGGTTCAGAGGAAAGCTGCTCAAGTCCAGTTTCTCTCCAATCACATTGCCGAATGAGTCGAACTGTTTTGGCCCCGTGCGTTGCCAGCATTGCCTGATCTTGCGGGCGAACTGACTCCTCGCGTTCCGTTCGTCGAAGCCACTGGGGCTAAAACGAAAATCCCGGGTCGGCGAGTTCACCCATCGCTTGAGCGTCGAGCTCAACTGTTCGAATTCAAGTTCAAGTGCTTCAAGCTGCAGGTCGACCAGTATCCCCTGGCGGTTGAAACGCTCCAGCAACGCAGTGGACTCTTGCTCCGTGAAAGCGGGATAGAGCCTTCGTATCCGCGCCTGCGGACTTTGCTCAGCACGCCCGCCAACGAGTTCACGCAAATACCCCAACATTCCACCTGGCAAACGCATGGCTTGCGGGTCGTACAACGGTTTACGGATCGGCTGCTCCAGTAGAATCGGCTCGAACTGCTCATGGCTCAGTGGCGAACGCCGCACCGCTTCCTTGAGCCGTGCATTTTCGTGAATGTCATAACCCAGTGCGTTGCGCTCATTGTCAGGCAGCGCATGCAGCACCGAAGCATAGAGGTCGTCGGTACCGTGCAAGTGGTGATCATTTGCGTCACGCGCCTGGTAGAGGCCATCTTCGTCCAGCACCAGCACCTTACGGATCGGTGCCTGCGCCGGCCCCACGCTGGCGAGCAAATCCCCGGAAAATCCCAGGTGACGAATTTCGATCCGCACTTGCGTCGACCAACCGGGCAGGCTGGCCAGCGTGGCGAGTTCGAGCCGGCGGGTATCGGCACTTACCAGTTCATCGAGGTAAAGCCCCTCATAGGCCCGGTTCAAGCGCACGTGCTCCTGCGCCAGGCGGGCCTGCCGGCGCAAACGCAACGGCAGGCGGCGTTTCTCGGTCAGATGCTGCAGGTCCGCAGGCTCGGCACTCTCGAGTAATTCTTGCGCGACGCTGGCGGGCAGCTGCGCAAAATCATCCACCAGCAAACGCACTTGCGCGCTGCCGGACACATCGCGGCTCTTGTAGAGTGCGTCGAACAGACGCTTTTGTTGCTTGCGCGCCTGCATGGCCAGGCGACTGCGCAGCGCGTCGATCCGTGAGGACGTGTCATTGGCGACCTTCGCACCCAGCATCTCGCGAAGTTCAGCCGTGTCCAGCGACTCAATCACCCGTTCAGGCAGTTTCCCGGCCACCAACTCCGAGCGGCTGATTTTGAGGGTCTGTGGCTCAGCGGCCAGGGTGTTGCCATGTTTGACGGACGCACCGGTGCGGTCATCGCGTTCAAACACCTCCAGGGCCCGGGACTCCGGCCAGCGCGGCAGCTCAACCAGCGTCGCCGGCAGAAAACCGGACATTTCCTCCGACACCTGATCCGACAGGATTTGCTCGGGATAGCGTTGCGCGTCCGCATAGGTATTGAAACGTGTCAACGTATCGCGCAACAGCGCAGGCGGCGTTTCATGTTCAACATGCAACCGGCGCAACAGCCCCTCTTCAACGCCGCTCACTTGCTGGATCTTGGCCAGGGTAGATGCCGAGTAATTATCCAGTGAGTTGTCCAGGCGAGACATCAGTTGAGTCGCGTCCCACCTCAAGGGGTGCTCGGTTTCAGCTTTCCAGGCGCCGGCATTATTGTGCTCCACCCTGGGCTGATAGGCGCTTGGCCGGGTCGGATGCTGCAGACGATGCTCGCCCGTCACCGGGTCCTGGCGCACCCGATAATGCTTTTTCTCCAGGCGCAGCCACTGCTGATCGTTGTACTGATAAATCCCCAGATCATTGGGCTTGGCCTCCGCCGGCAGCATCGCCGACTGCTCATAAGGCGCCAGATCCGGTTTCCAGAGGCGGGTCTTGCCATCGGGCAGCTCCACCGGTTTGAGGCTGTCGATCATCGGGCTGGGTGTGACCGCCACCCGGGCGCCGCTGGGCAAGACATGCCCGGTGGCCATCAAGGCCAGTTGCGCAAAGTTGATCAAGACCGAGTTGATGTGCGTCGATGCTTCGTCCCGATCGCCCTTGCTCCAGTCCTCGATTCCCTCCAGCAGCTCTTCGCCAATCTGCGCCACCATCAACGCCAGCATGGCTTCGCCCAGCCCTGGAACCAGCATCGCGGCAAAGTTGAACAGGTTCCAGCCAATGTCCAGATAGCTGGTCAGGCGTTTCCAGCGCGTGGTGGCGTCTTCATCGCCGGTCGGCACCGCGATGACCCGAGCATCGCTGATCGCCTTGTCACGTTTTAGTCGGTACAGCTGTGCCCACAGCTCACCGGACAGCCGGTGGGTGACGGGCTCGGCATTCGGATTCTCGACCGCGGTTTCCCGCCACCATGGCCCCATGTCCAGCGGTTCGCGTTGCTGCCAGGTTATCCGGCTCAGCCGTTCATTGACCCGGGCAAAGAACCGGCCCTTGTCTTTCTGCGCCACGAAACGGCTGAAGAATGCCTGATAGTCCGGCTCACGCAGCTGGCTGATCAGCACTTTCATGAAGTCCGTCAGCGAAGCGTATTCTTTCAAAGGGTGCACTGGGTCGTCCGGTACATAGGCAATCACCGGGCCGCTCAAGCGGTTTTGTTTATAGATGTCCCGCTGGCGCAGCATCTCTTCGCTGACCCCGGTAGGGCCGTTGGCGAAAAACGCCTGCAGCAGTTTGAACTTGTCGATGTCGTTGCCTGGCAATACCACCGATAACATGCTTGACAGGTTAAGCCAGGCAGCACGCTCATCAGGCGCGAGGGCCTCCACGGCAGCCTGGATTTTGCCGCCGTCGCCCTCGGCGCTGAACAACACCACACCGTGCAGCGAAAAGCCCATCAGGGACAGCCGATGTCGATGCAGCGGTCGGTGATGGAAACTGATGGCGCTTTTATTGTCGCGAACATCACGCAGGACACCGTAGGCATACGAACTGATATCGTCTTTCAACAGGGCAATCAGTGAAGCCAGTTCAAACGCCGCTTTCTCACTGGCCGCACCGCGCTGCTCCAGCACTTGCCTTTGCTGCGAGTCGGCCGGCAGCAGCAGGGATTTCAGATGGTTTTGATACTGGGCGCCGACGTCCAGCCGGCGACACAGCCTGGCGATTTTGCTGACTGACATCGACGGTATCAGCGACGGCTCCCCTCGCAAGTCGCTGCGGTAAACACCGGAACCACTCCTGAAATAATCAGCGGCGGTTTCCGGCTCTTCGAAGTTATGCAGCGCCGCGTCCAACAAGGTGGACTCACGCATATGGCTGGCACCGCGATCGATACCGAAGATGATTCTGTCCGGCACATACAGTTTAAGGGTCAACTGGCCGACGTCGTCATGGCTGTTGAAGTTCGAACTCATCAACTGGGACAGCAAGGGCTTGGCAAACGCTCTGATGTCCTGTTGCAGGTCTTGCAACGGCGCCTCCACCAGTCGCTGCAACAACCAGCGCTTGTCGATCAACTCCTTGAGGTATTGCCGATCGACGGCGGAAGCTTTCAGGTACCAGCCCGGTGTCGAGACCGTGGTGCTGGCAAGCCTCGATACCCTCGCTGGCGGCGCCGTTTTTATGGCGGGCGGAAGCACCTGAACAATACGCTCATAATGAACACCGTTGTTTTGCGCCGGTGACAACGACGAACTTGAAACTTCATTAATATTCTGTAACTCATCCATTGACTTACAATCCAGAACAACCCGAGAAGCCTTCAGCTTAAGCCGCCAGACATAAAACAAAAGACTAAAAACCTGCTGAACTCCTCTGGGTAAAACTGAATAACCCTTCGAACATCAAAGAGTTGCACATATATAAATAACACCACACGCCTGCCAACTATGTCCGCCGCCGGCGACATGCTGTTATTACCCCGGAAATGCCCTCGATCGCTCGATTGTCATTCACAGGCCCGGTTTCGGCGGTGCGATGTCGACGGGTTTTGCCTCGGCATGAGCGGTCGTGTATTTCTCGCCAAAGGGGCTACTATTCGAATCGGTCTCCCTTGTTCATGTTCAGGAAATTGCCATGCGTCTTTCCGAGTTCATCGTGCTGAACGTTGATCGAATCGTCGATGAATGGGAGCTGTTCGCCGAAACCATCACCCCCGCGGCCGATCTTATGGACAGCGCCGCGCTACGCGACCATTCGAGGGCGATCCTGCTGGCCGCCGCTCGGGACATGAGCAAGCCTCAAACGCCCGATGAACAAGCGGCCAAGGCCAAAGGCGAAGGCCCGGAAAAAACTCCGAGCCTGGATGAGGCCGGCGCCAGTCACGGCGAACTGCGTCACACCGTGGGTTTCGATCTGGTGCAGATGACCAGCGAATTTCGCCACTTGCGCGCCTGTGTGATCCGTCTGTGGGTCGACAGCCTCGAGTCCCCCGACATGACTTATTTCCAGGACATGATTCGTTTCAATGAAGCCATCGACGAAGCCCTGGCCGAGTCCACGGCCGCCTATGCCGAAAGGGTCAATCGCTCGCGGGACATTTTCCTCGCCGTCCTCGGACACGACCTGCGTTCACCTTTGCAAGCGGTGAGCATGTCTACTGAAATGCTGCTGCGTAAAGCCGCCCTCGAAGGTGATGCGTTGAAATGCGCGGGCAACATCAAACGCGGCACCGGGCACATGGTGATGATGGTCAACGACTTGCTGGAACTGGTGCGCAGCCGTCTGGGCAAGAGCCTGCCCATCGAGCCCGCGCCCATGGACCTGGCCGAAACGGCACAAGAAGCCATTGCCCGGGCATGTGCCGCGCAACCGGAATGTGATCCGATCCTGAATATTCTCGGAGACACCAAGGGCGTGTGGGACTCGCGACGGCTGGATCAAATGCTGCAAAACCTGATCGGCAACGCGCTCCAGCATGGCTCGGACAAACGTCAGGTGACCGTGACGCTCAGGGGGGAGCAAAACAGCGTCCAACTGACGGTGCACAATGACGGAATCCCGATTCCCGCCGACGCGATCCCGACGATTTTCGACCCGCTGGTGCGCAGCGCCAGCGAAGAGCTCGGCGAGCCCACCACCAGTCTTGGGTTGGGCTTGTTTATCGTCAAGGAAGTGGTCGATGCCCATAGGGGCACGATCGACGTCACTTCCAATGAGGCCGATGGCACGTTGTTTACGGTGGTGTTGCCCAGGCATTTGTGACGGTCGACGCGGTGATCGGCCAAGACAGGCCCTCTACGAACACCTATTCAACCACCAACCGCCCCAACCGCTGCTTCAACATCCGGTTCTCCGCCCGCAGTTGCTGGACCTCTTCCAACAGGTCCAGCGCCAGGGCGACGCCTTCCCAATCCAGCTCCAGATCGCGCCGCAGCTTGGCGGCGCGTTTGGCCAGGGTCAGTTCGTAATCGGTGAAACGCCAGTCCCTGGGCACGGTGCCCTGAGGTTCGAGGATGCCGTGCTCGACGATTTCGATCACGTAGACGTCCGACAAATCGGTCGCCTCACAGAATTCTGCCAGGTCCAGTTGAACGATCAGGGGGTTGCTCATGATGGGCTACTCCGTCTCGGGATCAGAAATTTTCTCTCGGGTCGAAGGCGGCTTTCTTCGCCAGTTCTTGCCACAAGGCCTTGATGTCATCGTCCGATTTTTTCGGCATGACGGCCTTCAATTGCACGAACAGGTAACCGCGCTCGCCCGCTTTGTTCAGCAGGCCGTGGCCCTTGGCGCGCATGCGCTGGCCATTCTGGCTGCCGGCCGGGACCTTGAGGTTGATCTTGCCGGTCAGCGTTGGCACCGCCACTTCAGTGCCCAGCGCCAACTCCCACGGTGCCAGGGGCAACGTGATGATCAGGTTCTCGCCTTCGACGTCGAATTTCGGATGCGGCGCAAACCGAATGGTCAGGTACAGATCGCCATTGGCACCACCACCGACACCCGGTGCGCCCTGGCCCTTGAGCCGGATGCGCTCGCCGTCGCTCACGCCGGCGGGAATCTTCACATTCAGGCTTTTCGGGGTATTGCTGACGTGCTGGCCGGCGGCGTTGTATTGCGGTACCTGGAAAGTGACCTTCTTCGATTCGTTCGAGAGGGTTTCTTCAAGAAAAATCCCCAGTTCCATTTCCACGTCTTGCCCTCTGCGTCCGCTGCTGCGACGCGACTGTCCAGCGCCGAAACCGGGGCCACGGTTACCGAAGATCGAACTGAAGAAATCCGAGAAATCGCCGGTGTCCTGACCACCGCCACCGAAACCGCCACGGCTCTGCCAGCCCGGTGGTCCCTGGAACGGCTGGCCATGCTGGCCATAACGGCGCAGGTCGTCGTATTCGGCACGCTTGTCGGCGCTTTTCAGGGCTTCATAGGCTTCAGAGGCGTCCTTGAACTTGGCCTCGGCGTCCTTTTCCTTGCTGACATCGGGGTGGTATTTGCGGGCGAGCTTGCGATAGGCGGCCTTGATCGCCTTGTCGTCCGCCGTCGGCTCCACGCCGAGAATCTTGTAATAGTCTTTGAAGTCCATCGCTCGAATCACCATCCGTTATCGAAATCGCGCTACCTGCCACAGCATGCGCCTGTTTGCAGCGCAGGGCTTGACCAATCTCAAGTTTGTGACCGGGCAGCGCATCAGAAGTTTATCGGCAGCGGGCGGGGCTTCTTGCGGTTGCCCCAGGCTGTCCGGTTGATGCAGGGTAGTTTGGGGGTGCCGACGCATCTTTCAAGGCGCCGAAAGGCAAGATTTAGCGGATAGTCGGCCTTCGATTCTGTGCCGCACTGACATACACTGCGCGGCCGTTTTTTAACCGGAACTTGAAAGACATGAACAACGCATCTCCAGCCCGTGCCGTTGGTATCGATTTTGGCACGTCCAACTCCACTGTCGGCTGGCTGCGTCCCGGCGTGGAAACGCTGATCGCGCTGGAGGACGACAAGATCACCCTGCCGTCGGTGGTGTTCTTCAACATCGAAGAACGCCGCCCGGTGTACGGCCGGCTGGCGCTGCACGAGTACCTGGAAGGCTACGAAGGCCGGTTGATGCGCTCGCTCAAGAGCCTGCTGGGTTCCAAGCTGATCAAGCACGACACCAGTGTCCTGGGCACGGCGATGCCGTTCAAGGACCTGCTCGGGTTGTTCATCGGCCAGTTGAAGAAGCGTGCCGAAGCCACCGCCGGTCGGGAATTCGAAGAAGTGGTGCTGGGTCGTCCGGTGTTCTTCGTCGACGACGACGAAATGGCTGACCAGGAAGCGGAAAACACGCTGGTGGACGTGGCCCGCGCCATCGGTTTCAAGGAAGTCTCGTTCCAGTACGAACCGATTGCCGCGGCGTTCGACTACGAGTCGACCATCGAAAAAGAAGAGTTGGTGCTGATCGTCGACATCGGCGGTGGTACTTCCGACTTCTCGCTGGTGCGCCTGTCCCCGGAACGCCGCAACCACGACAACCGTCACGATGACATCCTCGCCACCGGCGGCGTGCACATCGGCGGGACCGACTTCGACAAACAACTGAGCCTGCAAGGCCTGATGCCATTGTTCGGCTACGGCAGCCGCATGAAGAGCGGCGCCTACATGCCGACCAGCCACCATATGAACCTGGCGACCTGGCATACCATTAACTCGGTGTACTCGCAGAAGTCGACCCTGGCCCTGGGCAGCATGCGCTACGACATCGAAGACACCGGCGGCATCGATCGCCTGTTCAAGCTGATCGAGCAGCGCGCCGGGCACTGGCTGGCAATGGAAGTCGAAGAAACCAAAATTCAGTTGACCCATGCCGACAGCCGCCATGTGCCGCTGGACCGCATCGAAGCCGGATTGAGCGTGGAGCTGAGTCGCGCCCTGTTCGAATCGGCCATCGACAACCTGCTCGAACGCGTGCGCAACAGCGTCACCCAGTTGCTGGCGGACGCCGATGTGCGGGTCGATCAGGTGGATACGGTGTTCTTTACCGGTGGCTCGAGCGGCATCCCGGCACTGCGCAACAGCGTCTCGGCGATGTTGCCGAATGCGCGGCATGTGGAAGGCAACATCTTTGGCAGCATCGGCAGCGGTCTGGCGATCGAGGCTGCAAAACGCTACGGCCCGATGGGCTGATCAGGTCCTCTGTGGCGAGGGAGCTTTAATGATCGTTCCCACGCTCTGCGTGGGAATGCCGCCATGGACGCTCTGCGTCCGCTGTTGAGGCTGTGACGCGGAGCGTCACGGGATGCATTCCCACGCAGAGCGTGGGAATGATCGGGCGGGGTTACACCATCCCCACCTGCTTCAACTCACTCTTCAGATACGCGTAGTAGATCGGCCCCGCCACCACACCCGGCAGGCCGAACGCGGCCTCGAACACCAGCATCGCCAAGAGCAACTCCCACGACTTGGCACTGATCTGCCCGCCGACGATGCGCGCGTTGAGGAAGTACTCGAGCTTGTGGATGACGATCAGGTAGCCCAGCGCTGCCATCGCCACCCAGATCGACAGCGACAGGCCGACGATGGTGATCAGAGTGTTCGACATCAGGTTGCCGATCACTGGCAACAGGCCGAGCAGGAAGGTCAGGACGATCAGGGTCTTGGTCAGCGGCAGCTTGATGCCGAACATCGGCAGCACCACCGCCAGGAAGATCCCGGTGAAGAAGGTGTTGAGCAGGGAAATCTTGATCTGCGCGAACACGATGTTGCGAAAGGCCTGGACCAGCAGGTGCAGGCGATCGAACAGTGCGGCGGCCAGTGGCTTGCGCTTGGTCAGGTCGGGAATGCGCTGCAAGGCGATGATCGCGCCCAGCACCATGCCAATCAGCAGCGTCACGAACATGTGCGCCGCGTCCTTGCCCACCAGCTGCAAATCGCTGAGGTGCTTGCTGATCCATTCGCCAATCGCCACCCGGAACTCGGCGGCGCTGGCCGGCAGATAGGCGTCGATGAACGGCGGCAATTGCCCGCGTGCGCGGTCGACCACGCCCATGAATTTGTCCAGGGAAGCCCCGGGATTTTCTGCTTCGTGCAGCAGGAAGCTGATGGCGCCGGCGAAAACCAGCGCCAGCACACTGACAATCAACGTCCCCAGCAACGCCACTGCCAGCCAGCGCGCACGGCGCCCTTCGATCAACCGCTGCAACTGCGGGGTGAGCATGTTGACCAGTTCGAACACCAGCAACCCGGCCAGCAGGCTGGGCAGCAATCGCAGCGGGATAACCAGCAGCAGTCCGCCAAAAATAATGACCCAGCTGATGACCAGCAAAACTTGACGCTGAGAAAACGTTGGCATACAGCCTCAAAACGAACGGCGTAAAAGGATTGGCAGTCTGCCAGCGATCCGGTGTCAGCACTAGGGATTGTGTGGGGCGACCTTGGTCTGGGTTCTGGCTATTTTTTCTTCAGGCAATCGCTCATGAACGCCTTGCGCTCATCACCCTTCAAGGCCTTGGTGGCGGCATCGGCATTGCAGGTTTTCATTTTCTCTTGCTGCGGGGTCAAGGCTTTGCCGGCATCGTTGGCCGCCGGGGTGGCCTTCAGGCAATTGCTCATGAAGGCTTTGCGTTCATCGCCCTTGAGGGTTTTGGCAGTCGCCTCGGCGTTGCAGGTGGTCATCTTGTTCTGTTGGTCAGTGGCGGCGAAACCCTGGGAACAGAGCAGCAAACCGATCATCAATAAAGGGGCACGCAACATTTGCATGGAGTTTTCTCCTTATCGCCGCACCAAGGGGAACGGCCTTGCTCTGGAGTGTAGACAACGCCTGTTACACCTTCCTGTTCGTCAAATGACTGCGTCGATACTGCTCCGGCGTGCACCCGGCTTGACGCTGGAACATCGCGATAAACGCCGAACCGGTGCTGTAGCCCATGTCGAAGGCAACGTCCTGGACACTGCGGTTGCTGTCCAGGGCCTCGATGGCGGCGAGAAAACGCACACGCTGGCGCCACTCGCCGAAGCTCATGCCCAACTCACGCACGAACTGCCGCGCCAGGGTGCGCTCACTGACATGAATCTGCGCGGCCCAATCCGCCAGGGGCCGGTTATCCCCGGGTTCGGCCTGCAAGGCTTCGAGGATACTCAGCAACCCGGCACTGCGCGCGTAGGGTAAATAGCACTCATGCACCGGCGCCTGCTTCAGTTGATCGACCAGCACTTGGGCCAGACGTTGGTCTGCCTCCTGCCTCGGCACCTTTACGTCCCGGGCAGCGAAGTCCTTGAGGATTGCCTTGAGGATGTCGCTGATGGCGAGGGTGCAGGCTTGTTGCGGTAAATCGGCGCACATCGTCGGCGCCAGGCACACCGCTCGATAATTGATCGGCTGATGGCTGTAAAAGCTGTGCTCAGTCTCGGGCGGCACCCACACTGCGTACTGCGGCGGCGACATGAAGCGGCTGCCGCCAATCTCCATGTGCAACACACCATGTGCCGAGTATTCCAGCGTGCCCCACGGATGCCGGTGGGCCGAGGCAAAGCGGTGCGCATCGAAATCGGCGTAGCGGAAATACACGGGGGCAGGCAGTTCGCTGAAATCCAGCAGGTCGATGTGTTTACGGGTCATGCTGTCCGGATTCAGGGGCAGGTTGTCTGGATTGAAGTATAGGCTCGTATCCAGACAGAGGATAATTGCCCTTCATTAACGTTCTGGTTTTTCCCGATGCAATACGCTTATCCCCTGTTGGCCATCTTTATCTGGGCCGGCAACACCGTGATCACCAAAATGTCGGCCGGGGCGATCTTCCCCGCCGAGATCGGATTCTACCGCTGGCTGCTCGCCGGTTTGTTGTTCACACCTTTCATGCTCAAACCGGTGATCGCGCACTGGCCAGCGATTCGCCCGAACCTGGGCAAGATTTTCATCCTCGGCGTGCTTGGCATGGCGGTCTATCAGAGCCTGGCGTACTTCGCCGCGGCCCTGACCTCAGCCACCAACATGGGCATCATCCTGTCCTTGATGCCGCTGATGTCGCTGGCCATGGCGATCATCAGCCTCGGCCAGCGCCTGACCGCCGGCGCACTGGCCGGTGCGGTGCTGTCGTTTGCCGGCGTGTTGGTGGTGGTGTCCTCCGGCAGCCTCGGCTTGCTGCTGGAACACGGCGTTAATCTGGGCGACGCGATGATGCTGGTGGCAACGCTGGCCTACGCGGTCTACAGCACCCTGCTGAAAAAATGGCAGCTGAAATTGCCGCCGCTGGTGTTGCTTTACTTGCAGGTTTTGGTGGCGGTAGTGGTGTTGTTTCCGCTGTTCCTCGCGTCAGCGAAAGTCGGTCCGACTTTGCACAATATTCCGCTGGTGCTGTATGCCTGCCTGTTGGCTTCGATGGTCGCGCCACTGGCATGGATGCAGGCGGTGGTGCGCCTGGGGCCGAGTCGGACGGTGATGTTTTTCAATTTGCTGCCGGTGATTACTGCGCTGATCGCGGCGGTGGTGCTGCGTGAGCAGCTGGCGCTGTATCACTTGGTGGGCGGGGTATTGACGTTGGGTGG
>NZ_RCOB01000209.1:0-19215 GCF_004307665.1 Pseudomonas sp. Sample_16 | reverse complement strand
GAAAAAGCCCGCTGAAGTGTTGAGCTTCAGCGGGCTTTTTTGCGCTGATCGTTCCTACGCTCTGCGTGGGAATGCAGGCCGGGACGCTCCGTGTCCCAACGCGTGACGCAGAACGTCGCAGGAGGCATTCCCACGAGGAGCGTGGGAACGATCATCACGCGGTGAACCTGCTTACTTCAGGGTCACAGTGCCTTTCATCATCGAGATGTGGCCCGGGAACGAGCAGAAGAAACCGTATTTTTCGTTGGCATCAAGCTTCGACACGTCGAAGGTCACCGAATCGGTTTCCTTGGCGCCGATGATCTTGGTGTGGGCGATAACCCGGGTATCGCCTTCCTTCAGGTACTGCTTGTCGATGCCGGCGCTCAAGCCGTCGGTGGCGATCGGCTGCATGTCGGCTTCTTTACTCAGCACCCAGTTATGGCCCATGACGTTTTTCGGCAAGCTGCCGGAATGGGTCAGTTCGACGGTGAAGGTCTTGCAGCTCTTGTCGATCTCAATGGCCTTGGTGTTGAAGGACATTTGGTCAGTGGAGTCAACGGTGACTTTGCACTCGGCAGCCATCAATTGGCTGCTGGCCAGTGTCAACAGGGATACCGCAACAAGTTTGGCAAACATGGTGAATCTCCAAGGCAGGGTTAACGAAAATGCGAGTGAACAGAAGACTGCCTGAAAACTTCGCAAGTTCATATGACTTGAATCAAAAATTGTATACAACTTTCGGGCTATGAAACCTATCGAAAGAATCTACCAGCCAAGCGTCTGGCCCGGCCCTATGATCAGACCGTCATTCAATCAACGGAGCGTCTGTCATGTCCCTCAATAGCCTGTTGTGCAGCCTGCTCGCCGCCTACGCCTGTGGTGCCAGCGGCACCCATGAAACGCCCGAACGGGAAGTTTAGCCCTTGGAGCGCGCAGCGCCTGCCTTTACTCTGTGGCCCTGATCGACCCTGGAGTAAGGCATGTCTTTAGCATCCGTCTGTGTATTTTGTGGTGCCAGCACCGGCACTGACCCCGCTTATCGAGAAGCGGCTGTTGCCTTGGGCCAAGCCCTGGCCGAGCGCAAGTTAACCCTGGTCTATGGCGGCGGCGCCGTGGGCTTGATGGGTATTGTGGCCGACGCCGCGCTGGCCGCCGGTGGCGAAGTCATCGGCATCATTCCGCAAAGCCTCAAGGACAAGGAAATCGGCCATAGCGGCCTGACTCGTCTGGAAGTAGTGGACGGCATGCATGCACGCAAGGCGCGAATGGCGGAACTCAGCGATGCCTTCATCGCCCTGCCCGGCGGTCTCGGTACCCTGGAGGAGCTGTTCGAAGTCTGGACCTGGGGCCAGCTCGGCTACCACGGCAAACCGCTCGGTTTGCTGGAAGTGAACGGTTTCTACAGCAAACTCACCGGTTTTCTTGATCACATCGTCGGCGAAGGCTTCGTTCGAGCGCCACACCGTGACATGCTGCAGGTGAGCGAATCGCCGCAAACGCTGCTCGATGCGCTCGATAGCTGGCAGCCGAGCGTACTGCCGAAGTGGGTCGAGCAAAAACCCGACTAACGACTCGGCACCGATACAGGGCAGAATACGCGCCGCTCAACCTCACCTTCGACCCCAGAGGATCGCCCATGGCTAAACCCAATTATTCCTTCGCAAAACGTCAGCGTGACTTGGCCAAGGAGCAGAAGAAAGAGGAAAAGCTTCAGCGCAAGAAAGCAACAGCTGAAGAAGCTGCACTGAACCCTGATGGTGAAGTGGCAGCAGAAGATGATGTTGATGCACCGAAAGATCAGGCGCCCGACGCCTGAGACCCTCAGGGCCGGACGATCTGATCAGGTCCATCGGATCTGTGTCCAGGGTTGTAGGAGCGAGCCTGCTCGCGATGAACCTGAGAGCGCCGAGGAGTGTCAGGCTTCCCGCGTTATCGTTGACGACCATCGCGACGGTGCGACGATTCGACAGGCTCGCTCCTACAGTGGCTGGCGTTAATTAAGTGGCATCACGGTGACCCGAACTTCCGGGTCATGATTGCCACCACCCAAAATTACCCCCCGCAACGGCGATACATCAGAAAAGTCCCGCCCCCATGCCAGCATGATGTGCTCCAGCGCCGGTTGCACATTGTTGGTCGGATCGAAATCCACCCAGCCGAGCAACGGACAAAATACCGACACCCAGGCATGGGATGCATCCGCACCGATCAAGCGCGGCTGGCCGGGTGGCGGCTGGGTCAGCAGGTAGCCACTGACGTAACGAGCGGCCAGGCCCCGGGAGCGTACGCACGCAAGCATCAAATGCGCGAAGTCCTGACAGACCCCGCGCCGACGCTCCAGCACTTCCACCAGCGGCGTCGCCACCTGGGTCGCCTCGGCGTCGAAAGTGAACTCGCTGAAGATCTTCTCCATCAAGGCCTGAACGCCGAGCAACAGCGGCCGCCCTGGCGGGAAGCAACTCGCGGAAAACTCGACGAAGTTGCGCTTCAAATGCACATAAGGTGATTCGAAACGGTAACGGCAAGCTTCGAGCACGTCAGACGACAGCGGCTGGCTGCTGTAGGTCAGCGCACTGCGGGTGTCCTCCCATGCGGGTGAAACATTGAAATCCGGCGCGGGCCGGGGCAGCACTTCGATCGTCAGGCTGGCATTGACCAACAGTTCATCATGAGGCCGCTCAAACGCCAGCCGGGTCAGCGGATTGCCGAACACGTCCAGCTCATCACGCCGTGAGGTTGGCTCCGGACTGATCTGCAATTGCTGATCCGTACAGCGCTGCCACGCACATGACCTTGGCCACAAATGGGCCAGCTGCTGTGCCAGGGACACCGGGCTGTCGTAGTGATAATGGGTGTCGTGGAAAATCTGATAGTGAGCGCTCATCAGACAGACACCGTGCGCTGGCTGATGTCATCCACGTGAGCGAAATGGCGCAAGGCCAGACGATCCGACACCTGCCCGCTGGCATCGGCGATCTCTTGCAGCAGATCGGCCAGGCCATCGAGAGCCGCGCGTACGCTGCCCTCGCCAAATAGCGAATTCTCCAGGCAGCCCAGATCAAAACGTGCCAATCGATCGACCAACAATGGCAGCCCCGCTTCGCGCGGTGCGCCAAAGTCATCGTTCAGCCGTTTGAGAGTGCGGGTCACCAGCTTCAACTGGAACAGCACCGCGTGCGGGTTTTGTTCGTCGAGCAGCAACAGGTCGAGCACCGGGATCAATTGCGCCACCGCCAGATACCGCGAGCGGTAGGTAATGCTGCTGTTGCCCAGCTCCAACAGCCACTCCAGACCTGCTTGATCGAATGCCCCGGCGCCGCGCAGAAATGCCGCCAGGCTGCCACTGAGAAATTGCAGACGCTCGATACGCCGGCCGATCATCAGGAAGCGCCAGCCTTCGTCCCGGGTCATGTCATCAAGGGCAAAACCGGACAGTGCCGCCAATGACATCACCAGACGATTGAGAAAATCCAGCAACTCGCCAAAATCCGGCGAATCGGTTTCGAGCTCAATGGCCTCGCGCTGCAGTTCCACCAGGGCCTGCCAGTTCTCCCGTGAAAGTTTGCCCCGCACTTGTGAGGCCGCCCATTGCAAGCGTTGCAGGTTGGAGCGAAGGCTGAACGGCCAATCGTCACCGAGTATCGCCGCCAGCAAGCGCTCCGACAGTTCACCTTCATCGGGCAACAGCATCAGCCTTTCGCCAAGCTCGACCGCCGCTTGCAGGGCCTGCTGGTCATCACCGTCGACGTAACGTGCGAGCATGATCCGCAACAGGCGGGCGCTGTCGTCGCAACGCTCACAGTAACGGCCGAACCAGAACAGGTTCTCCACTACCCGCGATGGCAGATAGGGATCGCGTCGCACCAGATCGTGCACGCCGATGTTGCGCTGGGCCTTCCATTGTTCGCCGCTGGGCGGGCGCTCACCCAGCACCCAGGTGTCTTTGCTGGCACCGCCGCGCTGCATCGACACCACCTCAGCGTCAGCTTCTGCGGCCACGCGGGTCAAACCACCGGGAAGCACCCGGTAGCCTTCGCGGCTGGCCACTGCGTACACACGCATGCCGATGGCCCGGGGTTGCAATTGACCGCCGTCGGCTTGCCAGATCGGTGCCTGGGATAACTGCGCCAGTTCTTGCGCGACATAGGCGTAAGGCCGCGCTTGCATGCGTTCGGCCAGCTCCTGACGCTGGCTTTCACTCAGGTCCCGGCCAAATACCGGGGCAAAGCTCTGCGAAGGAAACGCCGGTTTGATCAGCAGTTCCGGCAGTTTTTCCAGGGCCTGCGCCAGCACCGGCGCTTCACCGCACCACCAGGTAGCGATGGACGGCAGAATCAGTTCTTCGCCAAACAGGAACTGATTGATCTTCGGCAGGAAACCCAACAATCCCGGTGATTCCAGCACGCCGCTGCCGAGGGCGTTGGCCACCAGCACACGCCCCTGGCGCACGGCTTCCAGCAAGCCAGGCACGCCGAGAGCCGAATCAGTGCGCAATTCCAGTGGGTCGCAGAAATCATCGTCGAGCCGACGCATCACCACATGGACCCGACGCAGTCCGCTCAGGGTTTTCAGATAGACCGTGGCATCGCGTACTGTCAGGTCGCCGCCCTCCACCAGCGGATAACCGAGCTGCCGGGCCAGGTACAGGTGTTCGAAATAGCTTTCGTTGAAACGCCCCGGTGTCAGCAACACCACCAATGGCGCGCCATCATCACTCGGCGCCTGGCGTGCCAGGGTTTCCTGAAGCGTGCGGAAGAAGCCGGCCAGATGCTGCACCTTCAGATCGCGGTACAACTCGGGAAAGGCGCGGGACACGATCGTGCGGTTTTCCAGTGCATAACCGGCACCCGACGGCGCTTGAGTGCGGTCCGCCGTGACCCACCAACGGCCATCGGGGGTACGCGCCAGATCCACCGCATACAGATGCAAAAAAGCCCCGTCAGGCGGATGGATACCCTGGCAGGGCCACAGGAAGTTGTTGTGGCCGAATACCAGTTCGGCCGGCAGCAGTCCTTCGGCGATCAGTCGCTGCGGGCCATACAGATCAGCCAGTACGGCGTTGAGCAATCGCGCACGCTGGGCAATACCGGCAGACAATTGCTCCCACTCGTCAGCGGCAATGACGTGGGGTAGCAGGTCGAGTTCCCACGGCCGATCGGCGCCCTTGGGGTCGGCGTAGACGTTGTAGGTGACACCGTTTTCCTGAATCTGCCGGGTCAGCAGGGCCTGACGCTGCACCAGTTGCGCTGCAGAGCTGCGCTGCAATTGGTCGAACAATCGACGCCAATGCGGGCGCACCGCGCCGCTGCCGTCGAGCAGTTCGTGATAGGTGCCCGCCGTGAGCGGGTAGCGGTCTAGCAGGTCAGGCATGGAAAGCTCGGCAGACAGCAATGAACGGTCAGACTAACGCAGGCTCATGACGCCCGGATATACGAAAAATCCGAGCGTCGCGTACGGTTTAGAAACGTCGTAAATCGAGAGTCATCGGTAGCTCGTCGTTAATTTCCAGAATCGGAATAGGAAGTTTCCCAGGCGTGTGTCCGATCCGGAAGAAACGCGCCATGCGTCGGCTCTCGGCTTCATTGGCATTCACCGGCAACGTCTCGTAATTGCGCCCGCCCGGGTGCGCGACGTGATACTGGCAACCGCCCAGTGAACGCCCCATCCACGTATCGAGCAGATCGAATACCAACGGTGCGTGCACCGGGATGGTCGGCTGCAAACAGTTGGCCGGTTGCCATGCGCGAAAACGCACGCCTGCAACGAATTCCCCAACACGCCCGGTCGGCTGCAAAGGCACCGGGATGCCGTTGCACGTCAGCAAATAGCGCTGCGGCGGCAAGCCGCTGAGCTTGACCTGCAATCGCTCCAGCGACGAGTCCACATAACGCACCGTGCCACCGACCGCACCCTCCTCGCCCAATACATGCCATGGCTCCAGTGCCTGGCGCAGCTCCAGCGCGATGCCGCTGACGGCGTAGTCGCCGACCTTGGGAAAACGAAACTCCAGATGCGCCGCAAACCACTCGGCCCGCACCGGATAACCGGCCGCGTTGAGGTCGACGATGACGTCGGCGAAATCCTGTTCGATAAAGTGCGGCAACAGGAACCGGTCGTGCAGCTCCGTGCCCCAGCGCGCCAGTTTTGGCGGCGCATAGGGCTCACGCCAGAACCGTGCGACCAGCGCCCGCAGCAACAATTGCTGCGCCAGGCTCATACGCGCATGCGGTGGCATTTCAAAGGCGCGCAGTTCCAGCAACCCGAGCCGCCCCGTCGCGCCGTCCGGCGAGTAGAGCTTGTCGATGCAGAACTCGGCGCGGTGGGTGTTGCCAGTGACATCGATCAGCAGGTTTCTCAGCAACCGATCGACCAACCACGGCGCACACTCTTCCCCCGGCTTTGGCATCTGCGCAAAGGCAATTTCCAGTTCATACAAGGCATCGTTTCGCGCCTCGTCGACGCGCGGCGCCTGGGACGTCGGCCCGATGAACAACCCGGAAAACAGGTAGGACAGTGAAGGATGGTTATGCCAGTAACTGATCAGGCTGCGCAGCAAATCCGGACGACGCAGAAACGGTGAGTCAGCCGGTGTCGCGCCACCCAGTACGAAATGGTTACCGCCGCCAGTTCCGGTGTGCCGTCCATCAATCAGGAATTTTTCGGTGGTCAGTCGGGTCTGGCGCGCTTCTTCATAGAGGAACTCGGTGCGCTCGACCAACTCATCCCAGGTCGCGGACGGCTGAACGTTGACCTCGATCACGCCCGGATCCGGGGTGATGCGAAAGTTGCTTAATCGCGGATCGCTCGGCGGCTCATAACCTTCCAGCAGCACCGGACAACGCAGCTCTTCAGCAGTGGCTTCAATGGCAGCCACCAGTTCCAGATAATCCTCGACCCGTTCCAGTGGCGGCATGAACAGATACAACCGGCCTTCCCGCGCCTCGGCGCAGAACGCGGTGCGGGTCAGCCAGTCCGCGGATTCGTCGATTTTCGGGGCACGATCCTCAATCAGCGCCGCCGCGCCCTGATTCTGCGACTGTGCCATGTCGGGTAGCGGTGGGAACGCCTGATTCGGGTCTTGCGGATGAATGAACGGATACTCCGCCGCTTTCACCCACGGCTGCGAACCCAGCGGCAAGCGATAGCCCAGTGGCGAGTCTCCCGGCACCAACCGGCAATGCTCGTCGCGCAAATACCAGCGACCGCTCTGCCACTGATCGCCCTTGGCGGTGCGTGCCAGCGGCAGGACCTGGCCGATGACTTTGTCCAGACCCTGGCTGAAAACTTTGCGCAGTCGTGCACGCTCCAGGGGTTCCTCAAGACGCGAGTCTTCGGCGCTGACGTTTTGCGGCAACGTGCCCTCGCGCCAGAGGTAATAGAAATTGTCTTCGTAGGCTGGAAACACAAAGCGTGTGGGAATCTTCAGGCGCTCTGCAACGCTCGCCAGAAAACGCCCGGCCAGTTCGCCGGTCGCACCGTAGTCTTCGTGCTCGTCGGCAATCAGCGCGCTGTTGTTCCAGATCGGCGCGCCGTCACGGCGCCAGTAGCAATTGAGCGACCAGCGCGGCAGCTGTTCGCCGGGGTACCACTTGCCCTGGCCGAAATGCACCAGTCCCTGCGGCGCGTAGCGTTTTCGCATGCGCTGGAACAGCTCGGCGGACAGACGCCGTTTTTCCGGCCCCAGGGCCGCGGTATTCCATTCCGCGCCATCCGGGTCATCAATCGAGACGAACGTCGGCTCACCGCCCATGGTCAAGCGCACATCGCCTTCCAGCAGGTCGGCGTCGATTTGCCGGCCCAAAGACTGAATCGCCAGCCATTGATCGTCGGTGTAAGGCTTGGTGACGCGGGGCGCCTCCCAAATTCGCTCAACTGACATCTCGTGGCTGAACGCGCACTCGCACGGTTCCACCAGCCCCGTGATCGGCGCCGCAGAGGACGGATCGGGACTACAGGCCAACGGTATGTGTCCTTCGCCGGCAAACAGCCCGGAGGTGGCATCCAGACCAATCCAGCCAGCGCCGGGCAAGTACACCTCGCACCAGGCGTGCAAGTCGGTGAAGTCGACATCAGTACCCGAGGGGCCGTCGAGGCTTTTCACGTCGGCGGTCAGCTGGATCAGGTAACCGGAAACGAAACGTGCTGCCAGCCCGAGGTTGCGCAGCAACTGCACCAGCAGCCACGCGGAATCGCGGCACGAACCGGAGCTTTGTTCGAGGGTGAACTCAGGCGTTTGCACGCCCGGCTCCATGCGGATCAGGTAGTCGATGTCTTCACTCAGGCGCTGGTTGAGCGCGACGAGGAAATCGACACTGGGCAGCGGCGTGCGATCGATACTTTCCACATACGCCTTGAACTTTGGCGTAAGGGGCAAGGTTTCCAGGTACGGCGCCAGTTCTTTGCGCTCATCGGCGGCGTAAGTGAACGGGATTTTTTCCGCGTAGGGCTCAAGAAAGAAGTCGAAGGGATTGAACACCGCCATTTCGGCGAGCAGATCGACTTCGATCCGCAGCTCATCGGTTTTCTCCGGGAACACCAACCGCGCCAGGTAATTGCCCTGAGGGTCTTGCTGCCAGTTGATGAAATGCTGCTCGGGCGAGATTTTCAGCGCATAGGACAGAATCCGCGTGCGGCTGTGGGCTGCCGGACGCAGGCGAACGATCTGTGGCCCCAGCTCCACAGCACGGTCGTAGCGGTAATGCGTGACGTGGTGCAATGCGACATGTATCGACACGGCGTGCCTCCTGCGAGCCCTAAGCGTTATGGAAAGCGCGCAAGACTTATGCCATCCAGCAGCGCTGGCGCTTTCTTCGATTGCCTGAGGCAGTACAGCACCAAAATCGGGCGAGGCGGGAAAATGCGTTGAATCGATTGCACGTATTTGTGGCACACCCACGATCGTTCCCACGCTCCTGCGTGGGAATGCAGCCCGTGACGCTCCGCGTCACAGGTGGGTTGGAATGGTTACAGTGGCGCGGCTGGAACGCGGAGCGTCCCTAGAGGCATTCCCACGCAGAGCGTGGGAACGATCACGCCAACCCGAAGGTTGGC
The DNA here is from genome assembly GCF_004307665.1 of Pseudomonas sp. Sample_16. Taxonomy (NCBI): domain Bacteria; kingdom Pseudomonadati; phylum Pseudomonadota; class Gammaproteobacteria; order Pseudomonadales; family Pseudomonadaceae; genus Pseudomonas; species Pseudomonas sp. Sample_16. Next base: position 10,182 of record NZ_RCOB01000209.1, on the reverse strand, counting down.
GTTCTGTTCAGCTCAAGCGCGGCTTAGCGCGGCACGACCGGCTTGCGGGTCGGCTTTGGTCCTTTGCCTTTGGCCGCATCCTTGCGTTCCTTGGCCGCCTGCTGATTGCGGGCAAACGCCGCAGCCTTAGCCTGTTCACGCTTGTCCCACGGGTTGCCGCCATCGCTGGCGCGCGGTGGCAGGCCGGTGTGCTGGGTGAGGATCTTGGTGGTCTTTTCCCCTGCAACCTTGTGGCTGCCGGCCGGCGTCGAGTTCTTGCGACGGGCACTCTGGTAGCTGTCGGTCGACGGCTGGTGCAGTGGGATCAACTGATTCTTGCCCGGCCCGATGAGGTCGGCGCGGCCCATGCGAGTCAGCGCTTCACGCAACATCGGCCAGCCTTTCGGGTCGTGATAACGCAAGAACGCCTTGTGCAGACGACGCTGCTCTTCGCTCTTGACGATGGTCACCGCGTCAGACTTGTAGGTGACCTTGCGCAGCGGGTTCTTGCCCGAGTGGTACATCGCGGTGGCAGTGGCCATCGGCGACGGGTAGAACGCCTGCACCTGGTCGGCACGGAAACCGTTGCCCTTGAGCCACAGGGCCAGGTTCATCATGTCTTCATCGGTGGTGCCCGGGTGGGCGGCGATGAAATACGGAATCAGGTACTGCTCTTTGCCCGCTTCCTTGGAGTACTTCTCGAACATGCGCTTGAACTTGTCATAGCTGCCGATGCCCGGTTTCATCATCTGGTTGAGCGGACCTTCCTCGGTGTGTTCCGGGGCGATCTTCAGGTAACCGCCGACGTGGTGGGTCACCAGCTCTTTGACGTACTCCGGCGACTCGACCGCGAGGTCATAGCGCAAGCCGGAAGCGATCAGGATCTTCTTCACACCCGGCAACTCACGGGCGCTGCGGTACAACTGGATCAACGCCGAGTGGTCGGTGTTCAGGTTCGGGCAGATGCCGGGGAACACGCACGAGGGCTTGCGGCACGCGGATTCGATTTCCGGGCTCTTGCAGGCGATGCGGTACATGTTCGCGGTCGGGCCACCGAGGTCGGAGATCACGCCGGTAAAGCCCGGGACCTTGTCGCGAATCTCTTCGATTTCGCGAATGATCGACTCATGGGAACGGTTCTGGATAATCCGGCCTTCGTGCTCGGTGATCGAGCAGAAGGTGCAGCCGCCGAAGCAGCCACGCATGATGTTCACCGAGAAGCGAATCATGTCGTAGGCCGGGATTTTCTCCTTGCCGTACGCCGGGTGCGGAACGCGCGCGTAAGGCATGCCGAACACGTAGTCCATTTCTTCGGTGGTCATCGGAATCGGTGGCGGGTTGAACCAGACATCGAGCTCGCCATGCTTCTGCACCAGCGCACGGGCGTTGCCCGGGTTGGTTTCCAGGTGCAGCACGCGGTTGGCGTGGGCGTAGAGCACCGCGTCGTTGCGGACTTTCTCCACCGACGGCAGGCGAATCACGGTCTTGTCGCGAGTCATCTTCGGGCTGGCCAGGATTTGCACGACCTTGGCTTCCTGCGGATCCTCAACCGGGCCTTTTTCCTGCTCGATGGCGCAGGCCTGGGTGTCCTGGGTGTTCACATACGGGTTGATGATCTTGTCGATCTTGCCCGGACGGTCAATGCGCGTGGAATCGACTTCGTACCAGTCTTTGGGCGTGTCGCGACGAATGAACGCGGTACCGCGCACGTCGGTGATGTCTTCGATCTTGTGACCGTAGGACAGGCGCTGGGCCACCTCGACAATCGCACGCTCGGCGTTGCCGTAAAGCAGGATGTCAGCGCTGGCGTCGATCAGGATCGAATTACGTACCCGGTCCTGCCAGTAATCGTAGTGCGCGATGCGGCGCAGGGACGCTTCGATGCCACCGAGCACAATCGGCACGTGCTTGTAGGCTTCCTTGCAGCGCTGGCTGTAGACCAGGCTCGCGCGATCCGGACGCTTGCCCGCCATGCCACCCGGGGTGTAGGCGTCGTCGGAACGGATTTTCTTGTCGGCGGTGTAGCGGTTGATCATCGAGTCCATGTTGCCGGCCGCGACACCGAAGAACAGGTTCGGCTCGCCGAGCTTCATGAAGTCGTCTTTGGACTGCCAGTTCGGCTGGGCAATGATCCCGACGCGAAAGCCCTGGGACTCCAGCAGCCGGCCGATGATCGCCATGCCGAACGACGGGTGATCGACGTAGGCATCACCGGTGACGATGATGATGTCGCAGGAATCCCAGCCGAGCTGATCCATCTCCTCCCTGCTCATCGGCAGGAATGGCGCTGGCCCGAAACATTCGGCCCAGTACTTGGGATAGTCAAATAACGGCTTGGCTGCTTGCATGTCGATAACCGGTGTTGGCTTTCATTGAATTTCGCGGGCGCGGAATATAGCACAAATTTTGACCAATTCCGACGGCTATGGTCGGAAATTGGTGAGCGCTTTGGCACACACAACCTATGTGGCGAGGGAGCTTGCTCCCGCTCGACTGCGCAGCAGTCGCAAAACCAGCAATTGCGGTGTGCCTGAATCAATACCATCGCAGGTATTGGGGCTGCTGCGCAGCCCAGCGGGAGCAAGCTCCCTCGCCACAAAAACCTCTATAACGACTTATTCGTCATCGTCGAAGTTGTAGCTACCCGGCGCCAGGTTCTCGAATCGCGTGTATTTGCCGATGAACGCCAGGCGGATAAAGCCGATCGGGCCGTTCCGCTGCTTGCCGATGATGATCTCGGCAATGCCTTTGTGCTCGGTTTCCGGGTGATACACCTCGTCCCGATACACGAACATGATCACGTCGGCGTCCTGCTCGATCGCTCCGGATTCACGCAAGTCGGAGTTCACCGGGCGCTTGTTCGGCCGTTGTTCCAGGGAACGGTTGAGCTGCGACAGCGCCACCACTGGGCAGTTGAATTCTTTGGCCAGCGCTTTCAGGGATCGGGAGATCTCGGAAATCTCGTTGGTCCGGTTGTCGCCGCTGGAACCCGGAATCTGCATCAGCTGCAGGTAGTCGATCATGATCAGGCCGACTTCACCGTGCTCACGCACCAGACGCCGGGTCCGGGCACGCATTTCCGACGGACTGATGCCGGCGGTATCGTCAATGAACAGCTTGCGGTCGTTGAGCAGGTTGACCGCCGAGGTCAGGCGCGGCCAGTCATCGTCTTCGAGCTGACCGGAACGCACCTTGGTCTGGTCGATACGACCGAGGGACGAAAGCATACGCATGATCAGCGATTCGCCTGGCATCTCCAGCGAGTAGACCAGAACCGCTTTTTCACTGCGCAACACGGCGTTTTCCACCAGGTTCATCGCAAAGGTGGTTTTACCCATGGACGGACGGCCGGCGACGATGATCAAGTCGGCCGGTTGCAGGCCGCTGGTCTTCTCATCGAGGTCGGTGTAGCCGGTGGACAGGCCAGTGATGGCGTTGTCGGTATTGAACAGCGTGTCGATACGGTCGATGGCCTTGGTCAACAGGTCGTTGACGCCCACCGGGCCACCGGTTTTTGGCCGGGCCTCGGCGATCTGGAAAATCTGCCGCTCGGCCTCGTCAAGAATTTCCGCGGCAGTGCGGCCTTCCGGGTTGAAAGCGCTGTCGGCGATTTCGGTGCTGATGCCGATCAATTGGCGCAACGTCGCCCGCTCGCGAACGATCTGCGCATAGGCCTTGATGTTGGCGACCGAAGGCGTGTTTTTTGCCAGTTCACCGAGGTAACCGAGGCCGCCGACTTGCGAGGTCTGACCTTCCTTGTCCAGTTGTTCGGACAGGGTCACGACGTCGATCGGCATGTTCTGATCGGCCAGCTTGGCGATCGCGCGGAAAATCAGACGGTGGTCATGTCGGTAGAAATCGCCGTCGGAGACTTGATCGAGCACGCGCTCCCAGGCGTTGTTGTCCAGCATCAGACCACCGAGCACAGCCTGTTCGGCTTCGATGGAATGTGGCGGCACCTTCAGCGCGGCGGTTTGCAGATCGTATTGCTCAGGAGCGGAAATTTCGTTCATGGCCACTTGGTTGTTCAGAAAAAAGCAGGGATTGAAAAACAGGAGTTACCAGAAAGACAAAGGGCACGACCTGTAAACAGGATCGTGCCCGATGTTACCGGCAAGCACCCGAGGGTGCCAGCCGACAAGTGCTACTTAAGCTGCTACCACGACAACGCGTACGGTGGCTTCAACTTCGGCGTGCAGGTGCACGGCTACGTCGAATTCGCCTACGTTGCGGATGGTGCCGTTCGGCAGACGAACTTCGCTCTTCTGCACTTCAACGCCGGAGGCGGTCAGTGCATCAGCGATGTCGTGAGTACCGATCGAACCGAACAGCTTGCCTTCGTCGCCAGCGGTGGCAGTGATGGTCACTTCCAGCTCGGCCAGTTGGGCAGCGCGGCTTTCAGCCGACGATTTACGATCTGCTGCTGCTTTTTCCAGCTCAGCACGACGCTCTTCGAACGCAGCCAGGTTGGCTGGGGTCGCAGCGGTAGCTTTGCCGTATGGCAGCAGGTAGTTACGACCGTAACCAGCCTTAACGTTCACTTTGTCACCCAGGTTGCCCAGGTTGGTGACTTTTTCCAGAAGGATCAGTTGCATGTGAAAATCCTCTTAACTTTTAACCTTCACCGTTCGCGTTATCGGCATCTTTGGGTGCCGAACGACCGCGAAAATCAATCAGGCTGTCGACGATGGCCAAGACCACCAGCAACGGATAGATCAGCTGCATGAACAGCAACAGCGTGACGTACATCCCCACCAACCAGAATCTGGCCAGTCGCTTTTGCGCCACCAGCCCATGAATCAGGGCCAGCCCGGCGAACACCAGCGGTACGCTGCACAACGGCGTCAACATGGCCATCTGCGAACCGAGATTCGGCCCCAGAAGCATGCACGCCAGCAGCAACATCGCCGGCAACAGCGGGAAGCGGATGGCGCGAAACTCGCGACCAAAACCACCCGGGTTGTACAACAACGCCTGCCAATAGCGCCCGACAAGCAGGCTCAACAAGCTGACGATTTGCAACAAAGCCGCTATCAAGCCGGTCAGGACCGGTGCAATCAGGGACGCGAAACGCGCTTGTTCGTCTACCGACATCTTCTGGTAGACATCACCGAGTAGCGACGGCATGACTTTTATCAAAGCCTGCGCCAGCATCTCGATCTGGGGAGCAAAAGCTGTCCCCAACACCACTGAAAACACCACTCCCATCGCTATGCTGACCAGCAGCACGCGGTTCCAGGACTCGCTTGCGCGCAAAACCAACGCAAGGCTCGCAGACCCCAGCAGCACCAGAAGTGCCCTTGGGTCGTCGGAGTAAAGCCACCAGAGCAATGCCGGCAGCAGTCCCAGAGCAAGAACGCCCAGGGCGTCCTTCAATCCGCGCCGCAGGAGCACGAGGCATCCGGCGGCAGCACCCAACCAATACAACAACGGCATTGCCGCACATCCAGCCACTACCAGAGTGGCCTGCATACGGCCCCGCATGATGAACTCAGCTAAGGCGCGCATGCATTCAATCCTTTGCTACGTGTCGACTGCCCGGTCTCAGCGGCCGTGGCTGTCGGTGTAGGCCAGCAGGGCCAGGAAGCGGGCGCGCTTGATAGCGGTGGCCAGCTGACGCTGATAACGAGCTTTGGTACCGGTGATGCGGCTTGGAACGATTTTGCCGGTCTCGGATACGTAGGCTTTCAGAGTGTTGAGATCTTTGTAATCGATCTCTTTCACGTCTTCAGCGGTGAAGCGGCAGAATTTACGACGACGGAAGAAACGTGCCATTTGATAGGCTCCTTAAAAGGTCCGTGGATTACTCGTCAGCGTTATCGCTGTTGTCGCTGTCATCACTGTCAGCGCTTTCAGCGCCTTCGTGCTCAGGACGGTCGCGACGCTCACGGCGCTCACTGCGGTTTTCTTCAGCCTTGAGCATCTCGGATTGGCCGGTAACGGCTTCTTCGCGACGGATGACCAGGTTACGGATCACTGCATCGTTGTAGCGGAAGTTGTCTTCCAGCTCGGCCAGGGCCTTGCCAGTGCACTCAACGTTCAGCATCACGTAGTGAGCCTTGTGAACATTGTTGATTGCGTAGGCCAGTTGACGACGGCCCCAATCTTCCAGACGGTGGATTTTGCCGCCGTCTTCTTCGATCAGCTTGGTGTAACGCTCAACCATGCCGCCGACTTGCTCGCTTTGATCCGGGTGGACCAAAAAGATGATTTCGTAATGACGCATGAATGCTCCTTACGGGTTGTAGCCTGCCGCTCAAAAGCGGTCAGACAAGGAGTGAATGACACTTATGGACTTGAGGACGCTAGACACGTGGGTGCCTGCCATCACAGCAAGGGGCGCAATTGTAGAGAAGGGGCGAAGGAGGCGCAAGGTAATTGGTGATTATTTGAACAGCTCACCTGTTTTCGCTTTGCCACAAACGACTGTAGGAGCAAAGCTTGCTCGCGATAGCGGTGTAACGTTCAACATTGATGCTGAATGCTACACCCCCCTATCGCGAGCAAGCTTTGCTCCTACACACAGTAGCGGATCAGGACTTCTTGGCGGCAGCCTTGGCCTTGACACCACGCTGGCGCTGCGCTTCGAACAGGCAGACGCCGGTTGCCACCGAAACGTTAAGGCTGCTGACACTGCCGGCCATCGGCAGATTCACCAGATAGTCGCAATGCTCGCGAGTCAGGCGACGCATGCCTTTGCCTTCAGCGCCCATGATCAGAATGGTCGGGCCGGTCAGGTCCTGGTCATAAATACTGACCTCGGCCTCCCCCGCCGTACCGACAACCCACAAGCCGCGCTGCTGAAGTTTTTCCAGAGTGCGCGCCAGGTTGGTCACGGCCACCAGCGGAATCACTTCTGCAGCACCACAAGCGACTTTTCGTACCACCGGCGTCAGGGTCGCCGACTTGTCCTTCGGCACGATCACCGCCAGCGCGCCTGCCGCATCGGCAGAACGCAGGCAGGCGCCCAGGTTGTGCGGATCGGTCACTCCGTCGAGCACCAGCAACAGCGGTGCGCCTTCGGTGCGATCGAGCAACTCGTCGAGCATCGCCTCGCCCCAGACCTGGCTTGGACTTACCTCCGCAACGACGCCCTGGTGCACGCCTTCAACCCAGGCATCCATTTCACGGCGTTCGGCCTGCCCCACCTGGACACGGTTTTCGTTGGCCAGCTCGATCAACGTCTGTACCCGCGGATCACCGCGACCTTCAGCCAACCAGATCTGCTTGACGCGTTTCGGGTGGTGACGCAGCAACGCTTCTACCGCATGCACGCCGTAGATTTTTTCCAACTGACTCATGGCTTGGCCTTAGGTTTACGCGCCCCGCCGCTTTTGGCTGGAGCCGAGCCCGCTTTTGGCGGGCCTTTACGATGTTTGCTCGGTTTGGCTGGCTTGCCGCCGACGGCCTTTTCAGGCGTCGACCGTCCGGTCTTTCCCCCAGACGGCGCTTTACCGCCGCTTTTCGCACCGGCCAGCAACGCCTGTTTCATTTCACGACTCTTGCGCACTTCGGCGTTTTTCGCCGCGGCATCGCTCGGACGGTAGGCTTCGACAGCCTTTTCCTTGGCAGGACGGCGGCCGGTTTTGGCCGGTGCCGGTTCTGCTGCGGTTTTGCTCGCCGGCTCTGCGGTTTCGGCGCCACGCTTCTTGCGACCGATTGGTGCGCTGATGGTTTTCTCGGCCATCTCGAAGTCGATCTTGCGCTCATCGAGGTCAACGCGCATGACGCGCACCTCAACAGTGTCGCCTAGACGGAAGCTGCGACCGGTACGCTCACCCGCCAGGCGGTGATGCACTGGATCGAAGTGGTAGTAGTCACCCGGCAGCGCGGTGACGTGCACCAGGCCTTCGACGTAGATATCGGTCAGCTCGACGAACAGACCAAAACCGGTCACCGCGGTGATCACGCCCGGGAACGACTCGCCCACGCGATCTTTCATGAACTCGCACTTGAGCCAGTTCACCACATCGCGGGTCGCTTCGTCGGCACGACGCTCGCTCATCGAGCACTGCTCGCCGAGTTGCTCCAGGGCCGCTTCGTCGTACGGATAAATGCGCGCCTTCGGAATAGTCATCGCACCGGCACGGCGAACGTGCGGGGTGTCCTGTTTCGAATGGATCACGCTGCGAATCGCCCGGTGCGTGAGCAGGTCCGGATAGCGGCGAATCGGCGAGGTGAAGTGGGTGTAAGCCTCGTAATTCAGGCCGAAGTGGCCCTGGTTATCGGCGCTGTACACCGCCTGGCTCAAAGAACGCAGCATGACGGTCTGGATCAGGTGGAAATCCGGACGATCCTTGATACCGGCCAGCAAAGCCTGGTAATCCTTCGGCGACGGGCCATCCTTGCCTTTGTGCAGGGACAGACCAAGTTCGCCAAGGAACGCGCGCAGTTTTTCCAGACGCTCCGGCGGCGGGCCATCGTGAACACGGTACAGCGCTGGGATTTCGTGCTTTTTCAGGAATTCGGCGGTAGCCACGTTGGCCGCCAGCATGCATTCCTCGATCAGCTTGTGTGCGTCGTTACGTACGGTCGGACGGATTTCGGCGATCTTGCGCTCGGAGCCGAAGATGATCCGGGTTTCCTGGGTTTCGAAATCGATCGCACCCCGTACGTGACGGGCCGCCAGCAATACCTTGTACAGCGAGTACAGCTGCTTGAGGTGCGGCACCACGTCGGTGTATTCGCCGCGAAGCTTGCGCGCTTCGGTCGCCTTCGGCGTTTCCAGCATCGCGCTCACTTTGTTGTAAGTCAGGCGAGCGTGGGAGTGAATCACCGCTTCGTAGAAGCAGTAGTCGGTCATCTCGCCGGATTTGGAGATGGTCATCTCGCAAACCATGGCCAGGCGATCGACCTGAGGATTGAGCGAGCACAAGCCGTTGGACAACTGCTCGGGCAGCATCGGAATCACGCGCTCGGGGAAGTACACCGAGTTGCCGCGAACCTGGGCTTCGGCATCCAGCGCCGAACCGAGTTTCACGTAGCTGGATACGTCGGCAATCGCCACGTACAACTTCCAGCCGCCAGAGAACAGGCGCAGCTTGCCCGGACGGGCTTCGCAATAGACCGCGTCGTCAAAGTCGCGGGCATCTTCGCCGTCGATGGTGACAAACGGCAGATGGCGCAGGTCGATGCGCTTCTCTTTGTCCTTCTCTTCGACTTCCGGCTTGAGCTTGCCGGCTTCTTTAAGCACAGCATCAGGCCAAACGTGAGGAATGTCGTAGGTACGCAGGGCGACATCGATTTCCATGCCCGGCGCCATGTAGTTGCCCACGACTTCGACCACGTCGCCTTGCGGCTGGAAGCGTGGCGTCGGCCAGTGAGTGATCTTCACTTCGACGAACTGACCGATTTGCGCGTTGGCGTTACGCCCCGGCGTTACCAGCACTTCCTGCTGGATCTTCGGGTTGTCGGCAACCACGAAACCGATGCCGCCCTCTTCGAAGTAGCGACCAACGATGGTTTCGTGAGCGCGGGACACCACTTCGACGATCATGCCTTCGCGGCGGCCGCGACGATCCAGGCCGGAAACACGAGCCAAGGCTCGGTCACCGTCGAACACCAGGCGCATTTGCGCCGGGCTCATGAACAGGTCGTCACTGCCGTCGTCCGGCACCAGGAAACCGAAACCATCACGGTGCCCGCTGATGCGACCGAGGATCAGATCGAGCTTGTCCACCGGTGCATACGTGCCACGACGGGTGTAAATGAGTTGAGCATCGCGCTCCATGGCGCGCAGACGGCGGCGCAGGGCTTCGATCTGGTCTTCTGTGGTCAGACCAAACTCTTCGACCAGTTGCTCGCGGTTAGCAGGCGAACCCCGATCAGCAAGATGCTGAAGGATCAGTTCGCGGCTAGGGATGGGGTTTTCATATTTTTCCGCTTCACGAGCGGCCTCGGGATCGAGGGACTGCCAATCGGCCATTAGAGAGTTTTCACCTTGTCTATATGCGGGTTAGTTTGGCATAGGCGTAATGAAACGGGAAATTTCAGGCTAAGACGACCCATCTAAAGCCCTGTATCGACACCGTAAAGCTGATTTGAAGACCGCTGGTGAAATTTTCCAGGTTTTTTTGATTGCGGGGGTTTACAGTTAAAAAGACGCTCCGTATAGTGCGCGCCATCGACGACGGCAACGTTGTCGATACTGCCCAGATGGTGAAATTGGTAGACACGCCAGCTTCAGGTGCTGGTGACCGCAAG
>NZ_RCOB01000053.1:0-19227 GCF_004307665.1 Pseudomonas sp. Sample_16 | reverse complement strand
ATCAGCGTACGTCACCCATCTCTGTAGGAGCCGGCTTGCTGGCGATAGCGGTGTATCAGGCAACATCCCCGTTGAATGTGCCGCCGTCATCGCCAGCAAGCCGGCTCCTACAAGGGATCTGCAGCGACCAAAAGATCAGCGTACGTCACCTGTCTCTGTAGGAGCCGGCTTGCTGGCGATAGCGGTGTGTCAGGCAACATCTCCGTTGAATGTGTCGCCGTCATCGCCAGTAAGCTTGCTCCCACAGAGTTTGAGGCAACCGCGAACTACAACGGCTTGACCACCACTAACAGATCCGTGAAGTACTCCACCTTGATCGGCAGGTTGTCCGCCAATGTCGCCAGTGCCGCGTCGGTATCGTCGAGGCGGAACACCCCGGAAACGCGCATGCCCTGCAACGCTTGCGTATCGAAACGCACCAGTCCGCGACGGTAACCGGCGAGGGCCTGAAGCACCTCGCTCACCGGCCGATCGTCGACCTTGAGCAAACCGCGAGTCCAGGCATCCGGCTCAGCGTTGCCAATGGCTTGTGGTGCTTGCGCCTGCCCGTCCTTGAGCCGCGTCTGCTGCCCCGCCATGACCTTGATCGCCTCGGCACCATTGGCTTTGGCTGCGACCACCGACTCCAGAACCGTGACCACGGTGGCGCCATCGTCCGTGCGACGAACCAGGTAACGCGTACCCAGCGCGGTCGCCGTGCCTTGTTCGGTGCGCACCACGAACGGCCGCTTGGCGTCCTTGGCCACCTCCACCCACATCTCCCCGGTGAGCAACTCGACCACCCGTTGCTGGCCGTCGAATTTCACGTCCAGCGCCGAATGGCTGTTGAGTTGCACCCGGCTGCCGTCAGCCAACGCCACCTCCCGCCGTTCGCCTACGTCGGTGCGCTGGTCGGCAAACCACAGGGGCCAGTTCTCCAGGCTGAACCACCCACAGAACAGCATGCTCAACAGACCGAACACCTGAGCGCCACGGGTTGTGGCTTTCGGACGCGGTTGCGCAAAGGCCTGCTTGAGTGCAACCCGCGCCGGTGCCGCCGGCAACTCATCCAGGCTCGACCACAATGCCCGCATGCGTGTGTGCGCCAATTCGTGGCGCGGGTCGGCCTTGCACCAGGCATCGAACGCCTCGCAGTCGCGATCAGTGACTGCTTCGTCGTGCAGCAACGCAAGCCAGTGCGCGGCCTCGGCGATCATTTTCTCGGTAGGTTTATCGAGGCTCGTCACGCGGGCGAATCCTCGGTGTACAAGGCGTTGTAGCAATGCACCAACACACTCGCGACGTAATTTTTCACGGTACTGGCCGACACCTTCAGTTCGATGGCGATTTCGCTGTAGGTCAGGCCGTCCAGGCGGCTAAGCAGAAAAGCTTCGCGGGTCTTGGTCGGCAACCCGGCGAGCATGGCGGAAATTTTTTCCAGCGCATCAAGCGCCGCGTGCACCGCCGCCGGATCGGGCATGCCGGCGTCTTGTGCCTGCAACGCCAACGCCTCAAGGTACGCCTGCTCGATCCGTCGGCGCCGCGCGCCATCGATCAGCAAGCGCCCCGCCATCGTCGCCAGAAAGGCCCGGGGTTCCTTGATGGACTGCGGTTCGGCAAGGGTCAGCACCCGAATGAAGGCATCGTGCGCGAGGTCCGCCGCCCGTTGCGAGCAGCCCAGTTTTTTCCGCAGCCAGCCATGCAACCATGAATGATGATTGCTGTAGAGCTCAGTGAAAGTCTGCTGACGACGCGCAAGATCGTCGCCGGCCACGGAAAAATCGCGCATACGAAAAAATTTCTCAAATAAGAAAGATTACCAATAGCGCGAACGATGACAGCAAATCTTCACCAGAGCAAGCGACGTGGTGATCAACCTTTGGCGTCAGGCGAGTCGGCCTCCTGCACCCACGCCCATTGCAACAACTCGATGACCTCCGCGTCCGACGTCTGGGAAAAATCCACGTACCAGTGCCCAATCGATGTGAACCAGTCCGGAAACAATGGGCACACCAGTTCATCCACTTCCCTGCGCAGCGCCTCGGCCGTTTCAACCGGCGCCACCGGAACGGCCACCACGATGCGCGACGGCGCCTGCAATCGAACCGCCTGCACCGCCGCCCGCATCGAAGCGCCAGTCGCCAGGCCGTCGTCGATCAGGATCACCACCTGGTCCTTGAGATGCACCGGCGCACGCGATCCCCGATAGACCTGCTCTCGACGCCGCAGTTCGCGGCTCTCGCGGTCGACCACGGCCTGGAAAGCAGCCCTGTCGATGGGATGAAAGTGCAGTGCTTCTTCATTGCGAATCTGAATGCCGCCACTGGCAATCGCGCCCATGGCGTACTCCGGACGGGACGGCACGCCGAGTTTGCGCACCAGCATCAAGTCGAGGCGAACACCCAGTGCCCTGGCCACTTCATAGGCCACTGGCACACCGCCACGGGGCAAGGCGAGAATGATGACATCAGGCCGATGGGCGTAATGCAGCAACGGCTCCACCAACCGCCGCCCTGCGGCTGCTCGATCCTGCAGGATGGAATGGGACAAGGGGCTCATTGGAAAACCTCCCCAGGCGATCGCGCCTGCCGGTGACTTCCCCCACCCCTGATTGTCGGTGCGATGATGGCCGTCATCAAGACCTCCCTGCGTACCGCCGATCCCCTGCAGGCGAGCCTCCTCACGATGGGGCCAGCCCAGTCAACCGTGACGCTTGAGGGTTATTTCCCTACATGCCTGGCAAGAAAATCCCCGACCAACCGCGCAATTTCCCCGGGTTTTTCATCCAGTGCAAAATGACCGGCCTCCAGCACATGAATGTCCGCGGCCGGGAGATCCCGTCGATAGGCCTCGGTTTCGGCAACGTCAAAAGACGGATCAAACTTGCCCCACACTACCAGCGTCGGTGGTTGGTGCTCGCGTAGCCAGGCTTGCCACTTCGGATAGCTGGCCACATTGTTGCGGTAGTCATAGAACAAATCACTTTGGATATCCGCTTGTCCTGGCTGATTCAGGAAGTTGTATTCGTCGGTCCACAAATCCGGGTTGAAAACTTCTATCGCAGGATTGGCACCGACGTGCCGCTGCCGAGTGGTCGCCAACGAGAAAAAGCTCGCTCGCAACCCCGCCTCGTTCGGGGCTCGATTGGCCCAGAACTCACGCCGTTTCTGCCACAGCGGCCCGAGCCCATCCTCGTGCGCAACCGCATTCTGGATAATCAGTGCCTGCAGGCGTTCGGGATGGGCGAGCATCATTCGGAATCCAACCGGGCCGCCGTAGTCCTGCACATACAGCGCATATTTGTTCAGGCCCAGTGCTTCGGTGAAATGCTCCATAACACTGGCCAGATGATCGAAGGTATAAACAAACAACTTCGCATCCGGGGCATCGCTGTGACCAAACCCAGGATAGTCCGGCGCCACCAGGTGGTAGTGCTGCGCCAACCGTGACAGCAGCGGGTCATACATACGCGAAGAACTGGGAAAGCCGTGCAGCAGCAACAAAGTTGGCGCATCCGGCCGCCCGGCTTCACGATAGAAAATCGACAGGTCATCAACCTTGATACTGCGGTAGGCAACCGTCATATGCTCCACCGAAGGGCTGGCCGGTTCGGCAGCGTGGGCGGCATTGGAAAGCGACAGGCCCATGGCACAACCGAGGGCCAGGGCAGGCAACCATTTGTTCATGAGAAAACTCCGATTCAAGGTGCAAAAGTGACCTGGGTAAACAGTGCCACCTCGATGTATCCACCCCGTACCGGATTTGTAATGACCTGTATTTTCACCGCCGATCTTACATAGCGATACACAAGCCCTGCCGCCCTGCTACACCAACCGCTCAATCTTCTGATGCTGCCACACCAATTTGTAATACAGCGTTTGCAACGCCAGCATCCCCAGATACGCCACCGGAAACGCCATCCAAACCCCTGGCAAGCCGAACCGCGCGTCCAGCAAATACGCCACCGGCAGTTGCACACCCACCACGCACACAATCGAAATCGCCACCGGCACCATCACCGTGCCGCTGGCGCGCATGATGCCGCCGATGATTGCCTGGAAGCCGAACACCAACAGGCTCCAGAGCATGATGTGCAACAGGTGTTCAGCCATATTCAGCGTCGTTTCTTCCGTGAGGAACGACGCCAGCAACCAACTCGACAACACGTACCCGAGCACGATCAAGCCGCCCGTCAGGCACACATTGATCATCAATCCGGTCTTCAGAATTGGCCCGATGCGTTCGATGCGCCCTGCCCCGATCGCCTGCGCGCCAAGGATCGACGCCGTGATCGCAATCGACAGCGCCGGGAACTGCACGTAATTGACGATCTGCGTCACCGCGCCATAAGCCGCCGTCGCCTGGGAACCGTGCTGGTTCACCAGCGCCAGGATCACCAGCTCCGACAGCGACAGCACCACCATCTGCAACCCGGTGGGCAAACCGATGCGCAACACCTTGCCGAGAATCCCCCAATCGAGCTTCATCGACGCAAAAAACTCGCGGTCCGGCGCCAACGGATGGCCCCGACGAATCAAGCGCCATGCCAGCCACCCCATCGCCGCCAGGTTGCCCGCCAACCCGGCAAACGCCGCACTTTGAATCCCCAGCGGCGGCAACCCCAGCCAGCCGCGAATCAACGCCGGCGTCAGCGCCAGGCCAATAACGGTCGACACCACCAGCGCCAACAACGGCGACATCGTATCGCTCACCCCGCGCAACAACTGCGTGAACAACACAAACACCAGCAGCGTCGGCATGAACCACAACATCACATGGGCATACGACACCGCATCGTCCAGCACGTCCGCCGGCGTCCCCAACCCCACCAGCGAAGACCGCGCAAACACACTCCCCACCACCGCCGCCACCAAGCCGATCAACACCCCCAACATCAACGTCGCCCCGGCGATGGCCTTGACCAGATGCACCTCACGCGCGCCCCACGCCTGCCCGATCAAAACCCCCGCACCCGCGCCCAAACCAATGACCAGGGCAATAAAGAAGAACACGATGGGAAACATCCCCGACACCGCCGCCAGCGCCTGCGTGCCGAGCATCTGGCCGATGTAGATGCTGTTGACGGTGCCGGACATGGATTGCAGGAAATTCGACAGCACCATGGGCGCGAGGAAAAGCAGGTAGGTTTTCCAGAGCGGGTGCTGCGAGGCAGTGGCAGTTTGCATGGGGTGGAGGTCCATCTCGACGGCGTGAGGGCTGATGAAGGATAGCTTCAGTGAGTTATGAGCGAGGGGCAATGTACATTTTGGGGGACGTGTTTAGTTTTGTAGGGAAGTGATGTGAAAGATCCGAGAATGCGGCGACTTTGGTCCTACATGAAGTTCGGAATGCCTCACCTACCCTGCTGATCTCGTGAGGCTTATAGTCGGTGCCGTCGCCCCAAATGGCGATTCGGGTTTGGCGACCTGATCGATTGGAATGCAAAGGCTCTGTGCTTTAATGCAGTCGCTTTTGCATGCCCGCAAAGCTGTCTTTATGGCAGCTGTGCGCGGGAGACCTTCGGGTCTGCCGGATTCCGATCCCGGTTCGCCAACCTGCGTACAGCTGTCACCCATTCGTTTGGCGACGATTGAGGGACAGTCAACCTTTGCCTTGATCGGAGTTTCAATATGGAAAGATACATGCCCCTCACCGGACTCGACCTGGTTCCACCCTCCCTGCTCATTGATACCGAAGCCCCGCTCGACGTCCTGCAAGCCATGGCGGATTACCGCATTCGCACAGTCACTCAGGTATTGGAGAACATCGCCTTTCGCGCCGAGATTGGTTGCGACACGGTGGTGTTGTCGGACTTTTCCAAACTACTGGCCATTCCGTTGCGCGACGGTTGTGATTTGATGGATGTGGTTGGGCGACGATTGCGGGCGCAAGCGGCGCAGTGACTGAGAATGGGCGCAAAGCGCCCATTCTCAGGCTTGTCGGCACAATCAACTCGAACCTGATTCCGCGCGAATGGCGAAAGGAGGACAGAATTATTCAATCAATAATCCTGTCCGCTTTTTCTTAGCCCATGCTTCTCATGGTTCAGCGCGATCGCCAGTCAGCGGACTGCTCGAACGCATGGGCTGCCCGGTAAATGTCGGCTTCGCCGAAATACTTGCCGACCAGTTGCAAGCCAATGGGCAGGCCATCGCGGATGGCACAGGGAATCGACATCGCTGGATGACCCGACACATCGAAGCCACAGGTGTTGCCGAGCATCTCGAAGGCACGACCCAGGAATTCCGGCAGTTCGGCACCCACGCCTGGTAGTGGCGTCGACCTGATCGGCAGCGTGGGCATCAGCAGCAGGTCAAAATGCTCGAACAGGCCGTCGTAGGCCAAGAGCAGTTGACGGGCGAGGTTCTGTGCTTTGCCGTAATAGCGGCCTTGGTACTGGCGACTGAGGTACTCACCGAGGATCATTGTTGTCTTGACGGTGTCCGGAAGGCTGTCTGCCTGCTCTCGCCATCGCGCATGGTGTTCCATCATGTCGGTCAGGTAGAGGCCGCGCCAATTGAAGCCGTGGCTATTGCCCTTCATCATTTGCTGGGTGGCGCCTTCGGCCGCAATTGCCAGCCAGATAGCCGCCCCCATTCCGTGCATGGGAAGAGATACTTCTTCTACTGACGCCCCGAGTGCACGGAAGACCCCGCTGGCCTCCAGCACCGCCTGATCCACGACGGCTTCCGCGTTGGGCAGGCCGAAGCCTTCCTTGAGAACGCCGATCCGCATGCCAGCGACGCCACGTGACAGCGCCTCGACGTAGCCGCCCACCTTTGTCGGATTCGACTGGCGAGGGTCGAGGCCGTCCGCACCCGCCAGGACCTCAAGCATTAACGCGTTGTCCCGGACGCTGGCGGTGATCGGGCCCAGGTGGTCGAGTGTCGTTTCAATGGGCATGGCGCCGGTATAGGGAATCAACCCATAGGTGGGTTTCATTCCGTATACGCCGCAGAAAGAGGCCGGGATGCGAACCGAACCGCCCTGGTCGCTGCCGACGGCCAGATCAACTTCGCCCGCCGCGACAAGTGCGGCGCAGCCCGACGAAGATCCGCCAGCGGAGTACCCGTGGCGGTGTGGATTGTGCACCGGGCCGCTAGCTGCGGTATGGGAGCCGCCCGAGAAGCACAGCGCTTCGCAGACTGCCTTGCCGGCGATAGTCGCACCCGCATCCAGGAGACGGGTGACGACGGTGGCGTCGACATCCGGCACATAGCCATCGAGCGTAAAGGAGCCATTGAGCATGGGGAGCCCGGCGACCGCGATGTTGTCTTTGATCGCGACGCTTTTGCCCGCTAACGGGCCGTCGCTCCTGCCGCGGATCTGCGATTTGCATTGCCAGGCTCCATAGCGGTTCTCCTCGGCGTCTGGCACATGAATCCCTTGCCGCGGATAGCGGACTTCTGGAAGAAAATCCGCAAGCGCATCGAGTTGATCGTACGCGTCGAAATTACCCTGTAGCGCGACCTGATAGTCCTCAATCTGCGAAGTGCTCAAGGTGATGCCGAGGGAGGCGGCGATTTCACCGATGTGTTCATTGCCGGGTCTGAGAATGGCCATGTAGTGTCCTTATGGAATCCGTGCTGAAAAAGGGTGCGACGCGCGACACGCAGAAGCTGCTCGTCTGTTGATTGCTTTGTCGCACCGAAAAGCCGTTCGTCAAGCCAGGAGCAGATAGCCGCCGAACAGGTCCACGACCACTTTTCCCGCGTCCGCCTCGTCACCCCAAAGTTCCTGGGTCGTGAACTGGACGTGGTAGGTGGGTTCGGATGGACTGGAACCGCCATGGCCGACCGTATCGGGGAAGGGCCATTTCTGGGATGTGCGGTGCACCACTACACCGCGTTTTCCGCGAACATAACCGGGCATGCGGATATGCCCGGAAACGAACTCATTGCGCACAAGTACCTGATCGCCTACCTGGAACGGCTGCTCAGGAGGTCGGGGGGCACGCCCCGCGACCATAGGCAGAGCCAGTGGATAGGCGCCTGCGGCCAGCTCTTCGAGACGTCGATGTTGGAGTGCTCCCTTCTCGACGAATAAAGACGCCACGCCGACGATGATCCTGTCGTAGTAGCTGGATGTCAGGTATTGGCGGGGCTCCATGCGTTCTATTGCATGGCGCAGTTCGTCAACGTTAAACAGGCCGAGTTCAGCTGCGCCCAGGAAAAGCAGGCTATAGCCGAGGTTTTCCCAGTCTTCGTGGAAGACCGGCTTGTAGCTCAGGGAGTTGGCGGTGTGTTGCACCCGGCCGAAACCCTGAACGCCACCAAGATCATGTATGCCATCCATTTTTTCATTACTCGCTGCCGATGATGGAAGTAGTCGTTACCGTGTTATTCCGGCCCACGTTCAAGGCTTGCCGGGACTTCCGGTCGAGCGATTCCGATCAAAACATCCTTGGTAACGAGCTTGACCAATGCTTCTTCCGACCAGCCTTGCGTACCCGCCGGTCGAAATGGCAGGACCATGTAGCGGGTTTCGGCAGTGGTGTCCCAGACTTGGATCTCAACGTCGAGCGGCAGGTCCAGGCCCATTTCACGCAGGACCGTGCGCGATTCACGTACGACCCGCGCGCGGTACTCGAAGCTCTTGTACCAATCCGGTGGCAAGCCGAGGACTGGCCAGGCGGTGCAAGAGCAGAGCGTGCAGACGATGACGTTTTGTAGTGTCGGTGTGTTTTCCAGGGCGACGATGTATTCACCCTGCACGCCGGTGTAGCCGAATTGGTCGCAGGCGGCGGTTGCGTCCCGCAGCAACAATTCACGATAGGCGGGGTCTACCCAGGCCCTTGCCACGACTCGCGCGCCATTGGCCGGATCGAAATCGTTTTCCATGACCTCGGTGAATTTCTCAACGTAGCCTTCGGGTAGCAGTTCGCGTTCCTGGAGGGCATTTTTCAGCGCATGTGCGCGAGCGGATGCCGGCGCCGCAGTGTTGTTTAGGGTGTTACTCATGATCGTTCTCCTCTTGGCGAATCATCGGCCGTTCATGCTGCGCGCATCAGCCCTGTGCCGGCGTGACAGTTGATGTATTCGTAGCGCTGGTCCTCGGCGCGCATGACGCTCACTTCGTGGTAGCCCTTCCACTTGAGCTCGGCCTGGAGCGTTTGCACCATGCGCATGAAGGTCCCGAATATCTCGATATGGGTGGGATGGGATTCTGACCAGCGTTCGAGGTGTGCCAGGGAGCGCCAGTGGCTGACCGAAAAACTCTTCTCTTGAAGTTGTCCGCTGGCGTCGATGTGCTGCATATAACGATTGCTGTAACAACCGACAGGCTGGCCGTCATCTCTCAAGAAGTTCATGCCTTCGCGCAGCACAGGCTCCATCTCGCCGAGGTACAGTTCCCGTTCCTTGCCAACTGTTTCCGTCCAGTCCTGACCCGAGCGAATGACCACCAGGTTTTCATGGCCCCTGACAATCACCCGGGAAGACTTTTCTTCGGTCACCAAGCTACCGGTCGGCGCCATGGCATCAGTCTGTGAAAGCGCGATCCGGTCGCGCATGGCGCCCCAGTAGCCATGCTCCTGAATCTCGCCGCTGCGGGTCGCCATCGCAACGCCTACACCTTCCATGCCTTGTGGCATGGCATAGAGCGTCTCGAAACGCTCAACGCCCGGCATCAGGATTTCCCGGAAATATCCCAAGCCATCGCTGCCAAGGCTTTCGGTGTTCCACCAGTTGGCAACCTCCCTGTTCGCTTCCCAGCGGGCGAATGCGGCGGGATCGTCCCAGTAGGCGATGGCCACCATGTTGTCGTAGCCGGCATCGTCAACGTAGTGGGACAGATCATGGTGGCGAGGACCATCGTCCAGGGTAAAGCTGGATGTGATCTGGCGCAGTGCTGCACAGGCTGCACTCAACTGGTTCTCACCCTTTGACTGGACACCGAAGTAACCCATGACAAACTGGGTGACTGAAGCGTCGGCGCGTCCTACCCAAGCCGGGAATGGAGGGGTGTAACTATCGTCGATGCGCCGGGTGCGGGTACGAGGGCACATCAGGTGCTTGTCGATTGCTGATTCCATGGGTTCCTCACAGTTTTTTTTGCCATTGGCCGCCGATGCGCGGCATGGTCTATGGCGTGCTTTTGTTGTTGGTTGAAGCGAGGTCAAAACACCCGCGCATAGCGAAGATTCATCCGGAAATCTTCTCGTGGGCCGTTTTCAACAGACAGGTCCCGGCCCAGCTGAAGTTGCAACTGGTCCTTGGGGGTGAAGAAACGGGTGGCGGTGAGACGAAAGTTGGTAGTACGCATGGCATCATCGAGATCATCGCCATCAACCTCGACTTCTCCTCCCCACGTTTGCCCGAAGCCGACACCCAATGAAGTTGCGGGGTCCGGCATGTACCGACCCATTAGCTGCGCAGCGTAGGAAGTTTTCTGCTTTAGAACATCCGAACCGGGACCGTAGTCGTCGTTGTTCCCATACCAGATCGCATCACCCACCAGATCCATCGCCCACTTGTCGCTGAAGTGCTTGATATAGGCCGTCTGGAAATCGACCTTCCAGCGGTTTTCGCCGAGGTTGATCAGATCATTCTTGTCGTAGCTGCCGGTAGGCACGTACAGGTAGGCGTTGACGCTGAACGTATCGCGGGCGCTATTGAGCAGGAACTTGATCGGTGCCGTCAGAATCAGGTCACCGGTGCCACTGGCATTGCCCATTGCCCAGGCGTCGCCACCACTGGAAACGTGACCAAAAGGCAACAGGAACTGTGGGTCGATGGTGACTGAGTCGCTCAATTGATAAACGTGCAGCAGACGCAGGATGCCGATGTCAGAGGACAGGTTGAAATCTGAACTGGCTTCACGCCCATGGACGCGCAGTGAATCAGTGGTTGCGTGCTGGTAATAGACCACGCCGATGGTGGTGCCCGCGGGGTATTGCTCGTAGTCACCCGGCGCCACCTCTGCAGCCAACGTGCAAAAGGACACGCCGACAAGCGTCAGCGCTGCTAATACCGATCGTTTAAATTCAGGAAGCATCAGCCTTATTGTTTTCATTATGTCTGCCTTGCTCGGTAAACCCCTCACGGGGGACTTGGGTCCTTGACCTTCCTGGTCGTACGCCGGGCTCGCCTGGCGTACGGGTCGACGTCCAACGGCCATTTACACCGCGCGGGTTTGTCGCTGACTCAAGGATGAGGCCGCTACGCCTCGCGCTTCTTGGCTGAAACGGAACCAAAAATAGGTTCAGGCGGCCCTTCCGTCTCAGGTAGCTGGCGAGTAACGGGAGGCTGTTGTAAAAGTTGTCCCAAGGCATTTGCAGGCAGTTGCATTCAGGAAACTTCGCTTCTTGTCAAAGAGCCCTGACAGTCAGAAGTAGCGAAGCAACCGCGGTTCTATCCTGAAAATAAATTCAAAGAACAGGGGTGCATTGCAATTGGACAAAGACTCTCGGGAGTACGCCATAACGATTCCGCAAACCGCTCGAAAGGCGCTCGCGGGCACGGACTGGTCTAGCGAAAGCGTTGACCTCACGACTCAAAGCAACTCTTTCAGTGACCGGGTGGACTACTGGCGGGAAATGATCTTGCGACTTTTCGCGGACGTGGAAATCGGTGCAATCCCGAACCCCGATTTCTTCGGAAAAGTTCGCTCGCAAAAGTGTGAGTCCCTTCGTGTGAGCGATGTTGGTGCCGCAGCACAAGCCGTGAATCGAAGGCACTTACAACCTACGTGCCGGGAAGAGGACAGATATTTTGCGGTCCTGATGCTTGAAGGCACGGAATGTCTGGAACAGGATGGCAACCGAGCGGTGATCCGGCCGGGCGATTTCTCCATCTACGATGCAACACGGCCGCATTACCTGACGTTCGAGAATAACTGGAGGCAGATCATCGTCAGCGTACCCCGAACTTGCATCAACCAGTTGGTGGTCAATATGGAGTGCCGCACCGCAACGCGGATATCTACTGACAGCCCTGTAGGGCGGGTCATGCGCTCGTTGCTGGAGAGCATTGCTTCGCAGATCGGCCAGTTCACTCCATTTGAAATGGCACGGCTATCAGAGTCGATTACACATCTGATCGCGCTTTCACTCGGCCATGTGCAGCCCATGGACCCTGAGCACTCGCGCTCACAGGCACTGACACTGATGCGGGTGAAAATTTACATTAACGACAACCTGGGCAACCCCACGCTCAGCGCTCAGCAGGTTTCCCTGGCAATGGGGATCTCCGTTCGCTACATCAACAAACTGTTCGAACAGGAAGGTGTTTCCCTGATGCGCTACGTGCTGCGTCGGCGGCTAGAGCGCTGTAGCAGCGATCTTCTCAATCCGGTCAATGCCGCACATCGAATATCCGACATTGCCTTTCGTTGGGGCTTCAATGATCTTTCCCATTTCAGCCGGGTATTCCGGGAGTTCTATGGTGTGGCGGCCAGAGAATGGCGGGAGTCACAAACGAAGCGATGATTGGCGTGCATCTGCTGAACGCCTATATCCACTCAGGAACGACCACTACCGGAAAACCTACTGGGGATTTGTATGCGCTGGTCTTCGTCACGTCCCTGATTGCTGGATGTGCATGCCCTGTCGAATTTCTCATATATGGCCTTTTGCAATTACCGCGAAATCTCTAGAATCCGCCCAGCACTCCGACAATGGAGGCGCTATGCCATCAATTAAGGAAGCCATAATGCAAGTAGGAAAAATTCTGTGGTTGGCCTTGGTACTAGGGCTGAGCGGTTGCGCCAGCTTCACCAAGGATGAAGTGGCTCCGGTGAATCTGCCGTCTATGTCGAGTTATTCGAACAAGCCGAATGTGTATGTGGACTTCGATTTCTACCAAGGCGCTCCAAAAAGCACGTCAGCCGTTGAAATTCCACAAGCTCGCGACATGCTCAAACCTGAACTTCAAAAAGTGCTGAACGACTCCGGGCTCTTTGGTCGCGTCACGCTGGACGAGTTTCAGAAGCAGCCTGGCGATTACAGCCTGCGCCTCAAGGTTTACAACCACCCACCTGGTGGTGGTCAGCTTGCCATGGCCTTTATCAGTGGGCTCACTATGACCGTCATTCCTTCCATGGCCACTGATCAATACACCATGAGTCTCGAGGCGCTTGATCAACAAGGGCTGCCAATCAGCAATGCCAGCAACCATGATTCGATCAATACCTGGATCGGTATCTGGTTTGTGCCTTTGATGGGTAATACCCCGAAGGCGGCGATTAGCGATACCTTCAGCCGCCAGGTCAATGCGTTGCTCAAACAAATGGTTGAGAGCAAGAGCCTGCAATACTCGGCACTCAGTTCCGGCGTGACACGCACCTGATAAAAAAGAGCCGCAATTGCGGCTCTTTTTTTACCTTCATTTCAGGGCTTGTATGAATTGCGGGTCGGTGTACAAGGCCTTGAGCAAATCACGAACCATCGGATTGTAGGCATTGGCGGCGTTCGGGATCGCAATGGCTCCGAAAAAACTGCTGTCCCACTGGCGGCTCACGTCCTTGGTCGCGTCGTAAACTACCTCGTTGCCCTTGAGCAAAGTAAAGCGGGCAGCGAGCTGGCCAGTACCGGTACCCATTCCTGCCGTCAGCTCATTCTTGACCAGCAATACATCCAGATGACGCTGTGCTTGCGGATCCAGCAGGCCCGCTCGGCGCAGTTCTTCGTTGATAGCCTCCTGAATATGCAGAGGGATGGTGCCACTCGGCGAGCTGATCGGATTAGCCCGAACAGTCAGCGAGCCCTGGCCAGACTCTGCCTTCACCTGAGCATTGTTGATTGATTGCAGTGTTGGGGTCTGTTTGAGCTGTTGGACGTTCTCGTAACTCGGTTCATAACGCGTCATGGTGACACCACAACCTTGCAGCAGCAGCGCGAATAGCGGAACGAAGAGTAGGGACTTTTTCACGGCATTTCCTTGCATGAAATATAAGGCCGCGAGATTACCCCAAAAATGGCATTTAGCCATCAGTCATCATTCGGTTTGTGTCTGCATCAGTTGCTCGACGATGATGGCTTCACACCGAGGCCATAGCCCGTCGTGATCCATGGGCGCCCCAGAATCGGACCGCCCAATATTCGTGCTGTCTGCATTTCCTGGAGCAAGGCCGTGGATTATCTCATTCACGCTTCTTCACCCGAGTGAAACGTCAGCCGCTTGGCTCATAGCAGCCAATCACTCAAGAAGGTACCCTCGCCCCAATGCCCTCAAGGTACTCACAATTACACGATGAAAAGTATCCTCGACCGCCTGCGTGGCTGGGCCAAGAAGTTAAAACGGCAAACAATGGTCCTGTGGTTTTGCTATCAACATCCGCAAACCCCTTGGTTACCCAAATGGGTCTCGATTTTTATCGTGGCGTATGCTTTGAGTCCTATCGACCTTATTCCTGATTTCATTCCAGTACTTGGCTATCTGGACGATGTGATCATTTTGCCGCTTGGCATTCTTCTGGCTATTCGCTTGATGCCTGCTCAGGTGCTGGAGCAGTGTCAGCTCAAAGCGATCGAGTGGGAGGCAAGCCGAGTGAAGCGGCCTGTGAACCGCTGTGCTGCCGTAATCGTTGTATTGGTTTGGGTTGTCACGTTGAGCATTTTGGGCGCTTGTTTCTTCTGAGCTAAGGTTGCCCCCTTCAGCCGATGACATCTCGTCGACGCTGGCAGCGGGCGCTGTTGCATCAATAGCGCTGCATCGTTTTTATCCTCCGGGATTGGCAGAAAGCGGCCAAGAGGAAACCTTCGAAAGAGTCTAGAAAATTAGAGGTGATTCGCGGCAATACCGCATTCCTGACAGGAATGCCCCCATAAAAACACGCATTTTATTTAAAGCGTCGGATGTTCTAGCGTGTTCCATTCTGCATATGGAGATGTCGCTATGAATGACCCGAGACTGCGCCTTTACGTTGATTCTCAATTCACCAGTCCCTACGCGCTGTCATGCTTTGTGGCACTTAGAGAAAAGGGAATTGAGTTCGAAATGAGTACCTTGA
Organism: Pseudomonas sp. Sample_16; assembly: GCF_004307665.1. Classification (NCBI taxonomy): domain Bacteria; kingdom Pseudomonadati; phylum Pseudomonadota; class Gammaproteobacteria; order Pseudomonadales; family Pseudomonadaceae; genus Pseudomonas; species Pseudomonas sp. Sample_16. The sequence goes on along the minus strand of NZ_RCOB01000053.1, from coordinate 4,299 downwards.
ATTTGGCAACACTGGAGAACCAGACCAGTGATTATGCCCGTCTTTCGTTGACTCAGAGAGTGCCCACCCTCGTGCATGGTGATTTTGCATTGTCGGAATCATCGGCAATCACTGAGTACCTGGAAGATGTGTTCCCCCAAACATCTGTTTACCCACAGCCCCCGCAACAGCGTGCCGCGGCGAGACAAATTCAAGCGTGGCTACGCAGTGATTTGCTACCCATCCGCCAGGAGCGCTCAACGCTGGTTGTATTCTATGGCCAAAAATACGGACCTTTGTCCGCATCGGCTGAATCTGCCAAGCAAAAGTTGCTTGATGTCGCTCAATCGCTGCTTACCGATAGCCCGAACTACATCTTTGGCCAATGGTCGATCGCCGATGTTGATCTCGCATTGATGCTGAACCGATTGATTCTTAATGGGGACACCGTACCGGCTCAACTGGAGGATTACGCCCAGCGCCAATGGCAGCGCCCGACAGTGCAAGAGTGGATCAAGCTGCAACGACCTCCAATGTAGCCGCACCCAAATTGCTGATAATGGCCGAATTCTACCGCTGCTGAGCGGCAGTTATGGGGCCGATCCAAGCCATCAGTCTTCTGCATGAACGGACCGCATTACGCTGAGCCCTTTGAGCAGGCGCTAAATATTCTCCTTGGCCTCAAGTGCGCGGTAGTGCTCAATCTTGACTTGCAGTGCGGCAGCGGCCGCTTGCATCGCAGCAATTTCGGCCTGTACCTCCTGTAAATGGCATTCCAGCATCCGGCGGCGTTCGACAACCGTTGAATCCCCGGCGCTGCGCAGCTTGGCGAATGCTTGCATTTTGCCGATGGGCATATGAGTGGTGCGTAAACGCAGCAGAAACTCCAGCCACGCCATATCAGTCGGCGCATAAAGCCGTTGTCCGCCGGCTGCACGAGCGACAGGTGCCAACAGGCCGATACGTTCGTAGTAGCGCAGGGTATAGGCCGTGAGTCCGGTTTGCTTGGCGACCTGGTCAATCGTCTGGTAGGGCTTCATAAGCGCAATCCTTGGCCATCGGTGTTAGGTCATTCAGTGGTCCCGTTCACTCGGGAAGTGCAGCAACCATTTTGATGCCTCGTTTGGCAAACACTTCCCGCGCTGCGCTGATGCCATTCAACGCGCTTGGAAAGCCCGCATATACTGCCATCTGGATGATGATTTCAACGATTTCCTCAGGTTTGCAACCCACATTCAGCGCCCCCTCAATATGCACCTTGAGTTGAGGTTGCGCGTTCCCCAATGCGGTGAGGGCCGAGATGGTTGCCAGCTCGCGTGTGCACAGAGCGAGACCAGGCCTGGAAAACACATCACCATAGGCGAAATCGACTATCCAATCACCTAGCTCGGGCGAGATATCGCCAAGCGAATTGACCACAGTGTTGCCAGCGGCGCCGGTGATTTTTTCCAGTGTCTCTAACCCTTTTACTCGTCGACTATCCGGTTCAGTTGCCGACACCGGAACTGCGACTGCTGAAAGCACGAGCCCGGTTACAAAACCAAGATTTTTTAATGTCATGACCTATCTCCTTGTTTAAACCGCGCACGGACCTGGCCGTTTTGGCGGTGCAACAAGGAGGCTATTGGTTAGAGCGCGCTCTAAGTCAAGCACCTGGTGCGCTCAGATAATGGGGATTGCAACTAGAGGGATTTGAACCCGTCGCCCCAAAACTGCGTTTTCAATCCACGCAGCCAGTTTGGGGCACCAACGGTTTTGTCATGATGAAGGGCTGCTTTGGCCCAAAACGCTCCATAGCGACACGCTCAAACCACAGTGGGCCGCAACGCGTGCGCCAGATCGATCAATGCGCGTAATCGCGCCGGCACGAAGCGATGGCCGGAGTAGTAAAGCCTCAAGCCGCCAAACGACGGGCACCACGGTATCAGCACCGGCACCAGGGTACCGCTGGCCAGTTCTTCCTGGATGAACCACTCGGAAATGAAACCGATGCCAAGGCCCATCACCACGGCCTGCTTGATAGCCAGCATCTCGTTGAAAATGAAGCGCACCGGCAGATCCATCTGCAACTTCTCACCGTCTCGCTCCAGCTCCCACTGGTAGATGCCGCCATGGGCCATGCGCATGCCGATGCTCTGGTGGCTGAGCAGGTCTCGCGGATGCTCGGGCACACCATGGCGGTCGAGATACTCGGGCGTTGCCACCACAAGCATTCGGATGTCCTCTGACAGCCTCACGGCAATCATGTCTTGTGGTACCGACTCTGCCAGGCGGATACCGGCGTCGAATCCACCGGCGACGATGTCGACCATGTTTGATTCGCTGACGATGTCGATGCGCACCTTGGGATGGTGCTCTGTGTACTGCTTGAAGAGCGGCTCCAGCAACAAGTAGGCCGCGCCATGTGGGGCATTGATACGCAGGGTGCCGCTGGGTTCATCGGGGCCGAAGCTGGCTTCTTCGCCGGCACTTTTAATCTGCTCCAATGCAGGGGTGATGCGCTCCACGTAGCGTTGCCCAACGTCGGTGAGGGCCACACTGCGCGTGGAGCGATTGAACAGGCGCACCTTCAGGCGCGCTTCCAGGCCGGCCACGGCGCTGCTCACTGCGGTGGTGGACATGCCCAATTCCTGTGCCGCACCACGAAAACTGCTGCGGCGCGCGACGGCCAGCACCACTTCCAGTTCGGTCATTCCTGTTCTGTGCATGGATCGTCCTGAAAATGCGGATGCTTCATACGCAAAAGGATAGCTTATCGGAACAATAAGCCCCCCATAGACTTCAATGCACACAGGCTCGTTTCAGGCGAGTCATTTTGAGCGAGGAGTCGCCATGCAGCGCATCGAACATATCTATATCAACGGCGAATACGTCATCCCCCACGGCCAGGAATGGTTCGACCTCCATAACCCGAGCACCGAGGCCGTCATCGGCCGGGTTCGTCTGGGTGATGCACTGGACGCACAGCGTGCCATAGCAGCCGCCAGGTCCGCGTTCCCGGCGTGGTCTCGTACCACTCGGGAGGAGCGCATTGCGGCACTGCAACGCATGCACCGGGCCATGGCGGCACGGGAGGAAGAGTTGCTGGAAGCCATCCTCCTCGAATACGGCGCACCTGCGGTCCGCGGGCGCTGGATGGCGACGTACCCAGCCGACGTCATTGCGCAAGCAATCGATGCACTGGTGGCGTTCGATTTCGAGGAGCAGGTCGGCATGGCCAGGGTCATTCTGACGCCCGTGGGCGTTGCCGGTCTGATCACGCCCTGGAACAGTAATGCGGGCTTCATCTGCAACAAGCTGGCCACCGCGCTGGCGACCGGTTGCACCGCCGTCATCAAGCCCAGCGAGATGAGCGCATTGCAGACGCAGGTTGTGCTCAGGGCGTTGCACGAAGCGGAGTTGCCGCCGGGCGTATTCAATGTCGTCAACGGACGGGGCGATGTGGTTGGCGAGGAAATCGCCCGCCATCCCGACGTAGCCAAGATCTCATTCACAGGGTCGTCCGCGGTCGGTCAACATCTGGTTAAAACCGGCGCGAATACCCTGAAGCGCGTGACGCTCGAACTGGGCGGCAAGTCGCCCACCGTGGTGCTTGACGATGCAGACTTCCAAGCGGTCATGCCCTTGGTCCTGCAAGCCGGATTTCTCAACAGCGGTCAGGCTTGCGTCGCGGGCACACGCATCCTTGTGCCGCGCAGTCGGTTGCCAGAGTTCGAGAGGATTGCAAAGGAGTGCGTCTCACAGATTCAATCGGGCGATCCACGCAGCGCCGACACCGACATCGGTCCGATGGTGAGTCAGAGACAATGGGAACGGGTGCAGCGCTACATCCGTATCGGCCAGGAAGAAGGCGCGAGGTTGCTGGCGGGCGGCGAGGGTCGCCCGGAAGGCCTGAATGCCGGATGGTTCGTGAAACCCACGATCTTCACTGATGCCAACAACCGGATGCGCATCGCTCGCGAGGAAATCTTCGGCCCCGTGCTCACGATCATCCCCTACGACGATGATGCAGATGCGATCAGCATTGCCAACGACACGGACTATGGGCTCAGCGCCCTGGTGCTGGGCAAGAATCCCGAACGCTGTCTGACTATCGCCCGGCAGATCGATTCGGGACGTGTGCTCATCAACACCCTTGCCCACGAACCGCGCGCTCCCTTCGGCGGCGTCAAGCATTCAGGTCTTGGGCGCGAAATGGGCAAGTGGGGGATGAGCGCTTATCTGGAGCCCAAGACATTGATCACGCATGACCTGTTGAAATGACCGTGTTCGGTTCCTGTCTGGGAGGACTGGGCGGGAAATGGCAGCGAGCGTCCGCTA
>NZ_RCOB01000112.1:201-1393 GCF_004307665.1 Pseudomonas sp. Sample_16 | reverse complement strand
GGCAGGCCGATCTCTTCAAGCATGATCGACACCTTGACGCCGTTGGGGGTCGGCAAGGAGTACAGCTGAATCCACTCCGGATACTGGGCCGGCCATTTTTGAGTGATGGGGAATGCAGACAAATCGGTCATGGGTTGGATCCACGAGAAAATTGAGAACACCGATGATAATGGACATCTCGCGAATTGAGACCGCCGGCGCCATCGATAACGCTGATGGTCAAGATCAATAAGGATCACAGCGTGAATGCGTGCATGGCGGTGTAGGGTGGCCATAAATCCGCAACATCATGTCGATAACCTTCGCTGCAACCCGTTCATGGTTACCGGTACATTGCTGCGCTCTCGGGCCGGAATCGAACCAAATGGGCTTCAGAGGACTCTGAGCACTGCCCCTTTTGAAACGGACCGGCTTCACGACATGGAAAACACCCGACGCAGGAAAGCCGCGGTGTAAAGGTTTGTCAGCCTTAACCAATATGCTGAAGAACTCTTTTTTCCATGACGAATTTTCTGAAACTCGCTAATCGCTTCAAACATCGCGCCTACATTTTCCTGCCCGCCCTGCTGGCGGCCAGCGCGTTGTTCATGTTGCTGGAGTCGAGCGAAAGCCGCGCCCAGCCGGCGGACGGCACACAGACGCTGGTGTTCCTGCGCCACGCGGAAAAACCCGCGGGCGGCCTCGGCCAGCTCAATTGCCAGGGACTGAATCGTGCGATCGACCTGGCCACGTTGCTGCCGGAAAAATTCGGCAAGGCCGACTACGTGTTTGCCGCCAACCCGACGCGCAATGTCGAGGAAGGCGAGCTGGACAACTCTTACAGTTACATTCGCCCTTTGATGACCATCAGCCCCAGCGCGATCAAGCTCGGCTTGCCGGTCAATATCAAATACTCGGCCAACGACACCAGCGACCTGGCCGATGAACTGCTGCACGACAAGTATCACAACTCGGTCATATACACGGCGTGGTCCCACGGCTACCTGCCGGAGTTGATCAACAAGGTCGCCGGGGAAGCCGTCGGCAAGAAGCAGAAGATCACCGAGGATTGGGAATCCAGCGACTTCGACTCGTTGTATGTGTTGACGCTGACCTGGCACAACGGCAAGGCCAGCCTGCAAAGCCATACCTACAAGCAGGGTCTGGATAATGGGCAGGAGACCTGTCCGACCTGAGTTGTGCGGTGTCTGTT
>NZ_RCOB01000112.1:0-191 GCF_004307665.1 Pseudomonas sp. Sample_16 | reverse complement strand
AGGGTCTGGATAATGGGCAGGAGACCTGTCCGACCTGAGTTGTGCGGTGTCTGTTCGGGTTTCATCGCTGGCAAGCCAGCTCCCACAGGGGGCTGCAGTGACCACAAATGTTGTGAGCAACCAATAACACTGTGGGAGGGTCTGGATAATGGGCAGGAGACCTGTCCGACCTGAGTTGTGCGGTGTCTGTT
>NZ_RCOB01000092.1:0-20057 GCF_004307665.1 Pseudomonas sp. Sample_16 | reverse complement strand
GGGTATTGACGTTGGGTGGGGTGATTGTTTCCGAGCGTTGGACCACCGTGTTAGGCCGCAAGGTCAGCGTTGCCTGATTTGCCGCCATCGCTGGCAAGCCAGCTCCCACAGGTTTTCGGTTGCTTACAGAAATCACATCCGACACAAAACCTGTGGGAGCGTGGCTTGCCCGCGATGAACGATAACGCGATCTAAAGCCCGGCCGCTTTCAGCCGCGCCGCATGCTCCAAAAACAAACGTATCGGCTCGGCGCCCTTGCCGACCAATCCCAGTGACTGATTGACGATGTCGAAGTGATCCAGCGGAAAATCGTCGCCAATCACCGTTCCCAGGTGCGAGCTGTAGCGGCCGACCATTCCGTCGCAATGTCCGGCTTCGCGCACGAAGGTTTTGGCGAACAACCGGCAACTGCGGTTGGTGCCATCGAACAGGTTGCGCCCGCGATCGGTCTTGCCCGGTTGCAGGGTCCCGGACCAGGAGTAGTAACGCACCCCGTTCACTTCTTCTGGGCCGTGCCCGCCCCATGTCTCGGGCAGGCCCTGTGGATAACGCTGATTGAACAGCGCGACGCCTTCTGTGGTAAGTGAATGGTGCGATCCATGAACGTCCACCGGCAACTTCGGCCCGTGATAACCGGTATCGAGCAGACACATCAAGGCATTGATCACTCGCAACAACCAGCTCAGCAAGCGGCCCTTGAGGCTGTCATGGGCATAGTGCCGGTGCAGGTAATCGGCCAGCTCCGAACCATGGTTCGGGCCCGCGACCGAAGTGACCGAGGCGACCAGGTCCGGACGTTTGGCCGCCGCGTATCGGGCGGTCAGCGAGCCCTGGCTGTGGCCGATCAGGTTGACCTTGTCGGCCCCGGTCTCGCGCAGAATCTCTTCGATCCGCGCCAGCAATTGCTCACCACGTACCTCGTTGGAATTGAGCGGCGACACCTGCACCGCGAACACCACGGCACCACCACGACGCAGCGCCTCGACGATGCCGTACCAGTACGGGTAGAGCACCAGACGGATAAACCCGAGCATTCCCGGGACCAGCACCATTGGATAACGCGGGGCAGAACCTTGCGACATGGGCGGACATCCTTGTGATCGAGAGGTGACGCAAGGCGTGATGCAAGACACCCGCCAAGCATCGCCAGCGAACATGACAACTCGACGACCAGTCTATGACATCCCGCCTACTTCAGCCCCGCCACTCCCGCCACGATCAGCCCCACCGACAGCAACTTGACCGCGGTCAGGCTTTCACCCAGCAACACAAACCCGAGAAACACCGTGCCCAGCGAACCAATGGCAGTCCAGATCGGGTAAGCGATGCTCACCGGCAACTCACGCATGGCCAGGGTCAGGAAGTAGATCCCGGCCACCGCCGCCACCACGGTGATCAGCGATGGCCAGAGCCGGGTGAAGCCCTCGGCGTACTTCATGCCCATGGCGAACGTGACTTCGAACCCGGCGGCGATCAGTAAAAACAGCCAGGCCATCTAGAACTCCCTGGCCAGCGCCAGCAAGCGCTGTTCGGCCTCGGCGGCGGACACCGCGAAGGTCCGCGCCTCGGACTCCTCGCCCTCGGCGGCGACCACGGTGACGTCGGTGATGCCAATGAATCCCAACACTGTGCGCAGCAACGTGTCGGCGTGGTTCATGGCTTCCAGCTCACCGCCAGGGCCAAAACCGAAGCCGCCACGGCTGCTGATGATCAGCGCCTTTTTGCCCTGCACCAAGGGTTCGTATTGAGCCACGCCATTGTCCAGCGTGTGATTGAAGGTCAGGCCGAGCCGCACGATCTGATCGATCCATGCCTTGAGGCCGCTAGGCACGCTGAAGTTGTGCATCGGTGTAGAAATCACCAGCACATCGTGGCCGAGCAACTCCCCGACCAGTTCATCGCTGAACGCCAGATCCGCCTGCATCGACAAGGGGCGGGCCTCGGGCTCGGGATAAAACGCCGCAGCCACGAATGCTTCGTTGACCGGCGGAATCAACGCCCGACCCACTTCCCGGCGAGTCAATTGCACCTGCGGATTGCGCGCCTGCAACGCCGAAAGAAACACCTCGGCCAATCGCCGCGAGTGCGAACGTTCACCCCGTGGGCTGGCATGCACTGCAAGAATTTTACTCATCTGAATCTCCTCAAGGTCTAGACTGAAAACACAAGTGGCTGCAGATTGACGCTGACCGCCTCAGTCATTCAAATGAGCAAAAATCAGTCGGGATGAATCCATTTCATCCGTGGAGAAATCAATGTTTGCTTCGTTGCCGCTGACTGCCTTGCGCGCCTTTGAATCCGCCTCACGCCTGCTGAGCTTCAAGGCGGCCGCCGAAGAACTGTCGGTGACACCCACGGCGGTGTCCCATCAGATCCGCTCACTGGAAACCTGGCTCGGGGTGCCGCTGTTCGAGCGCCTGCCCCGCCGGGTGCGCCTGACCGAATGCGGCGAACGGCTGTTCCGCAGCCTGCACGGTGCTTTTCTCGATGTGGCACAAAGCGTCGATACCCTGCGCCCGCAACGCAGCGGAACCAGTCTGACGATCTCCACCACCGCTGCTTTCGCCGCCCTTTGGCTGGTCCCTCGCCTGGGACGTTTCTATGCCCGGCACCCGAATATCAACGTACGCCTGGACACCCATTGCGAAGTTATCGACCTGCATCAGGACGCCAGCGTCGATCTGGTGGTGCGCTACAGCCTCGAAACATATCCCCATCTTTATGGTTCATGCCTGTTCGATGAGTCCTTCGGCGTCTACGGCTCGCCAGAACAGGTGGCGCTGGCGTCAACCCGAGCACCGACGCTGATCAGCGTGCATTGGCACAACTCCAAGCTCTATGCCCATGGCTGGGAGGCCTGGTGCGCGCAGTCCGGCGAAACCTGGCTGGCCGGCCAACCCGCCGTGCGCGAATACGACGAAGAGCATTACGCTCTGCAAGCGGCCATCGCCGGGCAGGGCCTGGTGTTGGCGAGCAATATCCTGGTGTCGGAAAGTGTGGCCAGCGGATTGTTGCTGGCTTATCGCGGTGATGTGCAAGTGGATGGCGCCGGTTACAGCGCGTTATGCGTGCCGGGACGCGAGCGGCATCCACCGGTGCGGGCGTTTTTTGCGTGGTTGAGGGAGGAGGCGCTGGCGTCTGGGCATGCCTTGGCATGAAGACCGGACGCAGTCACTGCAAATCCGCCATTGCGAGCAGGCTCGCTCCGGCAGGGGAGCTGCTCGCGACGAGGCCTTGCAGGCACCCGATTATTTTGTCGGTTTGACGGTCACCGGCGCCTTGCCCGATTTCATCTGCTCCAGCAACGGCGCGCACTGATTCGGCTCGCCGCCACTCGGTGCCACCAACGCCAGCAGCCCCGCTGCGGGTGCAGCAATCACCCCCAACGCCACCATCCCGGCCCCGCGCAACATCAACGGCACTGCTTTCACACCTGCATCCGGCTTGATGAACTTGCCACGCACGTACAGCGGCGAACGCAACGAAATCAAACGCCAGCCCTTGGACTCCGGCGTGATGGTCAAGTCCAGTTGCTCAGTGGCCATGTTCGCTGTGCCATCGATATAGATGATCGCGTTCTCGGTATCGAAGACGAACAGGCGCGTGGTCGCCAGACCATTCTTGATGTCGAAGTCAGAGGCTGCGCAGTTGATCTTCACTTCCTTGTCACCGAAGATTTTGCCGACCACGTAGTTACCGACGTTCAACCCCGCCAACTCCATCAATTCGCGGCTGATGGCGCCATCGTTGATCAGCATTTTCAAGTTGCCGTTGGCACTGCCCAACAACGCGGCCACCGAATTGCCGCGACCGGTGATGTCGGCATCGCCATTGAGCTCGCCGAAACTGGTTTTCATCGGCTCGAAGGTCGGGAACAACTGCTTGAGCTTGAAACCGCGAGCAGTGATTTTCGCCCGCCCTTCCAATGGCTCGGTGTGACCATTCAGACGAATCTGCGCCTCCAGGTTACCGCCAGCCACACCGAAGCGCAGCGGTTCGAGACTGAGCACGCCATCGGTCAGCACCAAGTGCGTGTAGAGATCGTTGAAGGGCAGTTTTTCGCTATGAACGATGCGTTTGCCGGTGAACTCGACGTCGGCATCCATATCGCGCCAGCGGTCGGTCTTGAACGCTTCGACCGGCAGCACTTTGTCCGCCGGCTGTTTGCTGTCACCGCCACGGGCTTTCTGCTTGGCATTGGAGTCGGCACCGATCAGTGGGGCCAGGTCAGCAAACAGCAGTTGGTTAGACAGCAACGAGCCGCTGAGCTTTGGTCGTGGCTGACCCGCGACGTAAGTCAAATCGCCGTGGATGTCACTTTCGCCAATCTTGCCGTTGAATGCTTCATAACGGAACACCGCCCCGCCAGGCTCATGCAACTTGGCGATCAAGTGGCCGTCAGTGGCGTACGGCGGCGTATCCGGCAAGGTAACGCCGGTCAACGGGTAGAGATTACCCAGGCTGGTGCCGGCCAGTTTGAGCTGCAAGTCCAGAGCGCCCAGGCTCATCGGATCGGTCAGGGTGCCGGCCAGTTCGACGCTGGTATCGCCGATTTTCGCCTGTGCCTGAAGTGGAAATGGCCTGGTCGCATCCTGCAGCGCCAGCAGACCACCGATCTTGCCTTGACCGGCGAGTGCCTGGCCGTGGTATTGGCCTTTGACCTTCAGGCCAAACGCGTAGTCCATCGGCGTGGCGCCCCGCTGCGAAGCGTTTTTCGCGGCTTTGTCACCGACGATGTCACTGAAGGGAATCGGCTTGCCCAACGGGTCGATCAACAAGTCGAGCTGCGTCTTCAGGTTTTGATCGTCGAGAGTGACATGGCCCTTGTCGAAGCCTATGGCACCGATATCAACGACCCACGGGGAAGGTTCGGCGTTCGGGTCCTTGGGGTCGAACTTGAACACCCAGTTGGCACGCCCGTCGGCCAGGCGCTGCAGTTTGGCATTGGGTTCAGTGAGATCGATGCGCGGGATGACCACACGCTGCCCCAGCAAGGCCAACGGCGAGATGCGCAGCTCAACCCGTTTGAGACTGGCCATCTGCGGCGTTTTCGACCAGTCCGGGTTGCCAAGAGTCAGGTCTTCAGCCACGACATGCGGCCACGGCACCCAGGCCCGCCAGCCGCCTTCGTCGAGCTCGCGACGCCAGATCACCGCCAGGTTGCCGTTGATGGCGAATGGACGATGCAACTCTTCGGAGACTTTGGCGTTGAGGGGGGGCTTGATCCGGTTCCAGTCGAAAAACACGATGATCAGCACCAGCACAGCCAGTAATACAACGAGACTGGCCAGGGACCAGGTGAGAATTCTACGGGTGCGCGTCATTGCACAAAGCTCCTGATACGACTGAACGCCCCGACGGCGACGCCCATGAGAAACGCCGGGCCAAAACCGACCCGCTATGGAATCTACGACTGAAAAACGCTCGGCAGGTTTAATCGAATAACCGATTTTGCCGCAACCACCCCTTCACTTGCGCTCTCTTCTCGCCCTCAGCGTTACCGGGCCCGCACTTTTGCGCGGCGTGAGTGAGTCGAAAATACCCACCGCGGTGCAAAAGCACCGCCCGCAAAGCCCCGGTCTACAAGGCCTGCAGAGAACAATCAATTCCGTTGATTATTACCATTGCGTTTATGAACTTTTATATCGACTTATCGAGAGTAGCATTGCCCTCGTACCCAATTTATTGCCCTCCTACGGAGCACCTCATCATGAAACGCCAATTGCTACTCAGTCTTACCCTCTCCATGCTGGCCAGTACGGCTTTCGCCCTGCCAGCCGCTGAACAGGCTACTCCACAAGCCAAAGATCACCACTCGGTATTCAGCCAGACTGTCGCTGCCGATGGTTCTGACCGCACGCCGGGCCAAACTCTGGCTGAAGGCGGTAACGATCGCCTGAAAGAAAAAAACCTGATCACTGAAGACGGCTACGACCAAACCCCACAAGGTCAAACGGTTGCCGCTGACGGTTCCGACCGCACGCCGGGCCAAACCCTTGCAGCCGATGGTTCCGACCGCACTCCAGGCCAAACCCTCGCCGCTGACGGCTCCGATCGCACTCCTGGCCAAACCCTCGCCGCTGACGGCTCCGATCGCACTCCTGGCCAAACACTGGCCGAAGGTGGTGGTGATCGTGTGATCGAACGCAACAGCACTATGAGCTAAGCCCCATGGCCGCCCTGAAAAAAAGCCCAATCAGCGGATTGGGCTTTTGACTGTCTGGATATTGCGTTTGTAACAGCCGAATTCTTCCCCGCTCGATCTCCCTATCCTCGTTCGACGCCAGCGAAGCCGATTTGCTAGAGTGCGCCGCTGTCTACTTCAGAAAACACCCTTGCGATGCTGCCCCGCGCCGAACAGAAACAACAAACCCGCAACGCCCTGATGGACGCTGCTCGCCATTTGATGGAAGGCGGCCGAGGATTCGGCAGCCTGAGCCTGCGTGAAGTGGCGAAAACCGCCGGGATCGTGCCCACCGGTTTCTACCGGCATTTCGCCGACATGGACGAACTGGGCCTGGTGCTGGTCAGCGAGGTTGGCCAGACTTTCCGCGAAACCATTCGCCTGGTACGGCACAACGAGTTTGTCATGGGCGGCATCATCGATGCGTCGGTGCGGATCTTTCTCGATGTGGTGTCAGCCAATCGTTCGCAGTTCCTGTTTCTCGCCCGCGAACAATATGGCGGCTCGTTGCCGGTGCGCCAGGCCATCGGCCGCTTGCGCGAAGACATCAGCTCCGACCTGGCCGCCGACCTGTCGCTGATGCCCAAGCTGCAACACCTGGACATCGCCGGGTTGAGCGTCATGGCCGACCTGATCGTCAAAAGCGTGTTTGCCACATTGCCCGACATCATCGACCCGCCGGCCGAGGCGCTGCCTGAACACTTGACGCCCCAGGCGAAGATCACCCAGCAGCTGCGCTTCATCTTTATCGGCCTCAAGCACTGGCAAGGGCTCGGCAGCACGGAGTAAACCTGCTGCCCATCGGAGAACGATCATTGGAAGACCTCAACTCCCTCTACTACTTCACCCAAGTGGTCGAGCACGGTGGCTTCGCCCCGGCCGGGCGGGCGCTGGACATGCCCAAATCCAAGCTCAGCCGGCGCATTGCCGACCTTGAGGAGCGCCTGGGTGTACGCCTGTTGCACCGCACCAGCCGCCACTGCTCGCTGACCGAGGTCGGCCAGGCCTATTACCAGCGCTGCCTGGCCATGCGCGTGGAAGCCGAAGGTGCCGCCGAGATCATCGAACGTAACCGCAGCGAACCCCGCGGGCTGGTGCGCATCAGTTGCCCGACCACCCTGCTGAACTTCTGGGTCGGGCCGATGCTGTCGCGCTTCATGCTCAAGTATCCGCAGGTGGAACTGTTCATCGAGAGCACCAACCGTCGCGTCGATCTGCTGCATGAAGGCATCGACGTCGCCCTGCGCGTGCGCTTTCCGCCACTGGAAAACACCGACATGGTGATGAAAGTGCTGGGCAACAGCACCCAGTGCCTGGTTGGCCACCCGAGGTACCTCGAACAACTGCCGCCAGGTTTCGACCCAAAGGTGCTCAGCCAATTGCCGAGCGTGCATTGGGGCAGTGTGCAGCGTGAATATCAATGGGAGCTGATCCAGGGTGAGGACATGAGCCACAGCATTGTCATCCCCCACACGCCGCGCATGGTCACCGACGACCTGTTCGCCCTGCGTCACTTTGTGGTGGCCGGCGTGGGTATTGCTCACTTGCCACGGGTGGCAGTGCGCGAGGACCTGGCCGAAGGCCGGCTGGTGGAATTGTTGCCGGGCTGGCATCCGCGTTGCGGCATTGTGCATGCGATCTTCCCGTCGCGACGCGGGCTGCTGCCGTCGGTGCGCTCGCTGATCGACCATCTGGCCGAGGAGTTCAGCGTCAGCGACATGGCGTAAAACCCTCTGCGGCGTGCCCCCGGCCTATCAGCCAATCGACGTGAAAAAAGGGGACCCTTATCGGTCCCCGTTACCATCAGAACGCAAAGCAGGAACAGCCCAACGCTCCCCAAAAACCCTGGTAGTCGTTGACCGGCACACTCGAGTGCCGGGCCCGTTCATGGCTGTGCGCGTGCACCCCGCAAGGCCCTACACACTGATGTGCCGCCAATGCAAGCGACGGCGTACCCGCGCGCCAGTGCCCTGGCACCTTGGCCACCGGCGACCACTCGGGCAGTACCGGTACCTGCGCAGGTCCCAGCTTGTCGAATTCGCCAGCGCCGTACACCACCTTGCCGTCGACGATGGTCAACACCGACTCGATGCCCTTGATCGCTTCTTCGTCGACACTGAAGAAATCCAGCGACAAGGCCGCCAGGTCCGCCATCTGGCCGACCTTGATCTGGCCTTTCTTGCCCTGCTCGCTGGAGAACCAGGCGCTGCCGTGGGTGAACAGTTGCAGCGCGGTTTCGCGACTCAGGCCTTCCGGATAAAGCGCCATGCCGCCAACGGTCTTGCCGCTGACCAGCCAGTACAGCGACGTCCACGGGTTGTAGCTCGACACTCGGGTGGCATCGGTGCCGGCGCCTACCGGGATGCCTTCGGCGAGCATGCGCTGGATCGGTGGGGTTTTCTCGGCAGCCTTGGCGCCGTAGCGATCGACAAAGTACTCGCCCTGGAAGGCCATGCGGTCCTGGATCGCGATACCACCGCCCAGCGCGCGCACCCGCTCGATGTTCTGCGAGCTGATGGTTTCGGCGTGGTCGAAAAACCACGGCAGGCCATTGAACGGAATGTCGCGGTTGACCTTCTCGAACACATCGAGCATGCGCGAAATCGATTCGTTGTAGGTGGCATGCAGGCGGAACGGCCAGCGCTGCTCAACCAGATGGCGCACCACCGGCTCCAGTTCCTGCTCCATGGTTTGCGGCAGATCGGGCCGCGGCTCCAGGAAGTCTTCGAAGTCGGCTGCCGAGAACACCAGCATTTCGCCGGCGCCGTTGTGACGCAAAAAATCAGTGCCGTCGCCCGGCTTGACCTTCGCGGTCCAGTTCTTGAAGTCGGCGAGTTCTTCCTTGGGCTTCTGGGTGAACAGGTTGTAGGCGATGCGTACGGTCAACTGGCCCCTGTCGGCCAGTTCCTGGATGACCTGGTAGTCGTCCGGATAGTTCTGGTAGCCACCGCCGGCGTCAATGGCGCTGGTCAGGCCGAGGCGGTTGAGTTCGCGCATGAACTGGCGGGTCGAATTGACCTGGTACTCCAATGGTAGCTTCGGCCCCTTGGCCAGGGTGGCGTAGAGGATCATCGCGTTGGGGCGCGCGATCAGCAGGCCGGTCGGTTCGCCGAACTTGTTGCGCTGGATCTCGCCACCGGGCGGGTTCGGCGTGTCCTTGGTGTAGCCCACGGCCTTGAGCGCAGCGCGATTGAGCAGTGCGCGGTCGTAAAGGTGCAGCAGGAACACCGGGGTATCGGGCGCAGCCTGATTGATTTCTTCCAGGGTCGGCATGCGTTTTTCGGCGAACTGGAATTCGTTCCAGCCACCCACCACGCGCACCCACTGCGGCGTCGGTGTACGGGCGGCCTGATCCTTGAGCAGGCGCAGGGCGTCGGCCACCGAGGGCACGCCTTCCCAACGCAGCTCCAGATTGTAGTTGAGGCCGCCGCGAATCAGGTGCAGGTGGGAGTCGTTCAGACCCGGGATGACCGGACGCCCCTTGAGGTCGATGATTTGCGTGGCCGAGCTTTTGTGGGCCATGGCCTCGCCATCCGTACCGACGGCAATGAAGCGGCCGTCCTTGATGGCGACCGCCGTTGCCATCGGCTTCTCACGGTCCACCGTGTGCAGTTTGCCGTTGAACAGGATGAGGTCGGCGGTCATCGAGCCTGCCTGACTGGACGCGTAGGCGGAACCCGAGCTGGAAAATGGCAGGGCGGACCAGAGCGCTCCGGCAGCACCGAGAATGGTGCTGTTGGCCAGGAACTGGCGGCGGCTCTTGTCGTTGGAGTCTTGGGGCATGATGTTCTCCATCTGGATGCGGCAGCGGTGGGCACGACTGCGAAGCATGCCGGGCAATGCTCGTCAGGAATTGGATGGATGTGCGGCGCGACAGCACACCGCCCGGGACAACGATAGTCGGTGTCCCGGGCGGCAGCGGATTACTTGGCGCTATTGAAGGCGTTGTAGCTGGTCATCAGGTTGCGGTAGTCCGGGATGTGGTTGGAGCACAGCGCGGCCAGGCCTTCGATATCGTTGCGCCAGTCGCGGTGCAGCTCACAGGCCACGCCGAACCAGGTCATCAGTTGTGCACCGGCCTGGCTCATGCGGTCATGCGCGGCATCGCGGGTCATCTGGTTGAACGTACCGGAGGCGTCGGTGACCACAAACACGTCGAACTCTTCTTCCAGCGCAGCCAGGGCCGGGAACGCTACGCAGACTTCGGTCACGACACCGGCGATGATCAGCTGTTTCTTGCCGGTGGCCTTCACGGCCTTGACGAAATCTTCGTTGTCCCAGGCGTTGATCTGACCAGGGCGGGCAATGTAAGGAGCATCCGGGAACAGTGCTTTCAGCTCAGGCACCAGCGGGCCGTTGGGGCCTTGCTCGAAGCTGGTGGTGAGGATGGTTGGCAGGTTGAAGAACTTGGCCAGGTCAGCCAGGGCCAACACGTTGTTCTTGAACGCATCCGGCTCGATGTCGCGGACCAGCGACAGCAGGCCTGCCTGGTGGTCGACCAGCAGTACAGCAGCGTCGTCTTTGTTCAGGCGGTTGTATTTGAATTTGGTCATGGCTGTAGCTCCTAAGGTTTCGCTTTCAGTAGTGGGTTGTGTTTCGCGTTGATGGGAGAAGATTAAAACCATGACGTTTTGCGCGGTAGACAGTGAAAATTGTCCTTAGCGTTCTATTTTGTGAACGATAGACGGACAGGCTTTGTTTTCGCCACAAAACGGTGCCGCACTGCCGTGTCACGCCCCAAGACGATGCATAGCACTCGACACATCCGAATCAATCCCACGTTTCCGACAGTCATTTCCTACACATCCTCTGATTGGCAAGGCCCTTGCTCTGACCTCGCTACTGTCAATTGCTGGAAGCTTTCCGATGCTGGTGATTCATCGCAGAATCGACCCTCAACCCATTTGGGCCGCCGAGTTGCACCTGACGTTCGAAGCCCGGAGCAAAAGCCGCCTGCGCTGTTTCAGTGCCGAGGGTGAAGACGTCGGCTTGTTTCTGGAGCGCGGGCAATCGCCGCTGTACGATGGCGAATGTCTCCAGGCCGAAGACGGGCGCATCGTTCGTGTCTGTGCCCGCCCCGAACAACTGCTGCACGTGACCTGCGCCAATGCCTTCGAACTGACTCGCGCCGCGTATCACCTGGGCAATCGCCACGTTGCCCTGCAAGTCGGTGACGGCTGGCTGCGCCTGCTCGACGATTACGTGCTCAAGGCCATGCTCGAGCAACTGGGCGCCCATGCCGAAAACATCGAAGCACCGTTCCAGCCGGAACACGGTGCCTACGGCGGCGGCCATCACCATTCGCGCCACGGCGATGAAGATTTCAATTACCCCCCCAAGCTCCATCAGTTCGGCGTGCGCCTGTGAACCCCGCCTGGGCATTGCTGCGCCTGGCCAGTCCGCAATTGCCGATCGGCGGCTACAGCTATTCCCAAGGTCTGGAAATGGCAGTGGAGAACGGCCGTGTCCATGACCCGGACAGCGCGCGGCGCTGGATAAGCGATCAACTGCTGCTCAATCTCGCCCGTTTCGAGGCGCCGCTGTTGCTCGCCCATTGCGTTGCCGCCGCCGAGGAAAACTGGAGCGAATTGCTGCAACGTTGTGAAGAACACCGCGCCAGCCGGGAAACCCGCGAACTGCATCAGGAAAGCCGGCAGATGGGTTACTCCCTGCAACAACTGCTCACCGGCCTGCCGGAGCTCGATGCAGCGGCCCGCGCCTTTCTGCAGCAACGCCCCGAGCCGCACCTGGCCCTGGGCTGGGCGCTGGCCGCCCGCGCCTGGCGGATCAGCCCGCAGGATGCGCTGGCCGCCTGGCTCTGGAGCTGGCTTGAGAATCAATTGGCGGTGCTGATGAAAACCCTGCCGCTGGGCCAGCAAGCCGCCCAGCGCCTGACCAGCGAACTGCTGCCGCTGCTGCAACAAGCCCAGCAGAGCGCCAGCCAGATCAACCCCGAACACTATGGCAGCGCCGCGTTTGGCCTGTCCCTGGCCTGTATGGCCCATGAACGGCAGTACAGCCGTCTGTTCCGTTCCTAGGGCCTGTTACTTTGGAGAACTACATGAACACTCAACCTCTGCGCGTAGGCATTGGCGGCCCGGTCGGTTCCGGCAAAACCGCCCTGACCCTAGCCCTGTGCCTGGCCCTTCGCGACCGTTACAACCTGGCCGTCGTGACCAACGACATCTATACCCGCGAAGACGCTGATTTTCTGGTACGCAATGAAGCGCTGGCACCGGAACGCATCATTGGCGTGGAGACCGGCGGTTGCCCACATACGGCCATTCGCGAAGACGCCTCGATCAACCTCGAAGCCGTGGATCAACTCAACCGCCGCTTTCCGGGCCTGGACCTGATTCTCGTGGAGTCCGGTGGCGACAATCTATCGGCCACTTTCAGCCCGGAACTGTCGGACCTGACCATCTACGTGATCGACGTTTCCGCAGGCGACAAACTGCCACGCAAAGGCGGGCCGGGCATCTGCAAATCCGATCTGCTGGTGATCAACAAGATCGACCTGGCGCCCCTGGTGGGCGCATCGCTGACCCTGATGGACAGCGACACTACACGCATGCGCAACGGCAAACCGTTTGTCTTCAGCAACCAGAAAACCGGCCAGGGCCTGGAAGACATCATTGCCTTCATTGAGCGCCAAGGCTTGCTGACCGCCGCCTGATCAAGATTTATTCACAAGGAAGCTTCCATGACACTCAAACGCATTTTGGCCGCCGCGGCCCTGTTGCTGACCCCTGCCCTCGCTTTTGCCCACCCGGGGCACGGCGACAATGGCTTGATCGCCGGTATCAGTCACCCGATCGGCGGCCTCGATCACTTGCTGGCAATGCTCGCGGTCGGCCTTTGGGCGGCACAACAAAAAGGCGCGGCGCGCTGGGCGCTGCCCTGCACTTTCGTCGCGACCATGCTGATCGGTGGCCTGCTGGGTTTTGAAGGGCTGAACCTGCCGGCACTGGAAAGCGGGATTGCCGCGTCGGTCCTGGCGCTGGGCCTGGCCGTAGCGCTGGCGGTGCGTCCACCGTTGAGCCTGGCGATAGTTGCCACGGCATTGTTTGCCTTGTTCCATGGCGTGGCCCATGGCCTGGAACTGCCGGACATGTCCAGCCCGTGGGCGTATGCCGCCGGGTTCGTTGCGGCAACCGCTGCCTTGCATGCGGCGGGTTATGCGCTGGTGCGGGTATCGCCGCAAGCTGCTGCACCGTTGGTGCGACTGGCGGGTGCAGCTTCGGCGGCGACTGGGGTCTGGTTGTTGGCGGGCTGAATTTCTGGCGTTTGTCAGCCTCATCGCGGGCAAGCCATGCTCCTACAGGTCCTGTGTTGATCGTTCCCACGCTCTGCGTGGGAACGATCGATAGAGTTTGCACTTAACCTGTGGGAGCTGGCTTGCCAGCGATGGCGGTCGGAAAGACACCACATCTCTCAGGCCTGCTACCATGTCGCGCAACCAAACCTGCCGTGACGACGCCAGCCAATGCCGCATGTTCCCCGCTCTGCCTCCCACCCTGAATTGACCGCCCTGTTCGCCTCGGTGCAACAGCACTTTGAAGGTGTGATCGTGCCACTTTGGCAAGGTCCCGGCTGGAATGCCGACATGGCGTTGCCGTATGAAGCACTGGACGCCGCGCATCATCCGTTGCCTGCACAACGCTATCGAGCCATGGCCTGTGCACGCCAGTTGTATCTGTTTGCCAGCCTGATCGGCCAGGTACCGGCCGCCGAAGAGCGCGCGGCGGCGCTGTTTCGTTCCTTGCAACGACACTTTCACGACGCCGAGCACGGCGGCTGGTTCTACAGCATCGATCCGCAGGGTGCACCGCTGGATCAGCGCAAAGACCTCTACACCCACGCCTTCATCCTGTTCGCCTGTGCCCATTATTGGGACAAGGTCCGCGAACCGTTGGTGGAATCTGTACTCAACGCCGCGCTGGAAGTCATCGCCCGGCGCTTTTCCACAGGCGACGGCTTGTACGAAGCCAGCCTCGATAGAGACTGGTCGTCGCTCGGCAGCGGCCCCCTGCAAAACCCGTTGATGCACTTGGCCGAAGCCTTCCTCGCGACGTTGTCGGTGCGCGAAGACATTGCCGTGCAGCGCGCGCTCATCGAGTTATGCACAGCCATGCAGAAACGCTTCGTCGACCCGCAACACGGCGTATTGATGGAGAAACCGCTGGGAACTGTGGATAACTGGTTCGAGCCGGGGCATCAGTTCGAATGGTATTTCTTGCTGGAGTCTTCAGTGCTGCTGCGCGAATCGAAACTGCATGCCTCACTGGAACGCGCCTTTGCCTTTACCGAGCAACTGGGCGTGGATCAATCCTGCGGCGCGATACGCGCCATGCTCGACCTCGGACCTGACGGCGGCTCGCGAGATGCAACCCAGCGTATCTGGGCTCAGGCTGAATACCTGCGGGCATTGACACTGCGACCGCACAGCGAAGCCACGGTGTTGCGCCAATTGCAGGCGCTGCAACAGCATTTTCTGCATGCCGGTGGCTGGCACGAATGCCGCGACGAACACGGCGAAGTCAGCCGTCGGGACATGCCGTCGACCACGCCTTATCATCTGGCAACCTGTTATCGCGGGCTTGCCGATTATCTTCGCTGATGTTTGGTCGCAATCGCGGGCAAGCCCGCGATTGGCCGTCACTCGCTCTTAAGCCTTGCCACCACTGCGATCAATCGCAAAACCGGCCCATGCCTGGCTGACCGGCATCAGTTCCAGGCTGTTGATGTTGATGTGCGCCGGCGCATTGAGGACCCAGAAAATGGTGTCGGCAATGTCTTGCGGCTGGATCGGCTCGGCACCAGCGTAAGTCGCGTTGTAACGCTCCTGATCACCGGCAAAACGCACCAGCGAAAACTCGCTCTCGCACAGGCCCGGCTCGATATTGCTGACCCGCACGCCTGTGCCCTGCAAATCGCAGCGCAGGTTCAGGGAGAACTGTTTAACGAAGGCCTTGGTTGCGCCGTACACGTGGCTGCCCGGATACGGATAGTTGCCGGCGACGGAACCCAGGTTGACGATGCCGGCACCACGACCGTGGGCGATCAGGCGCGGCAACAGCAAGCGGGTGCTGTACATCAAGCCTTTGACGTTGGTGTCGACCATCGTGTCCCAGTCGTCGAGATCGCACTTGGGAGCCGGATCGACGCCCAGCGCCAGGCCGGCGTTGTTGATCAGCCCGCGCAGTTTGGCGAAGGACGGCGGCAGGTTGGCAATGGCTTGTTCCATCGCCTGGCGATCCCGTACATCAAGCACCAGGCCATGCACTTCAGTCTGCTTCGACAACTCGGCGCACAGCGCATTGAGGCGTTCTTCACGACGACCGGTCAGCACCAGTTTCCAGCCCGCCTCGGCAAAACGACGGGCACAGGCTTCACCAAAACCGGAAGTCGCGCCGGTAATAAACAGGGTGTTGGACATCGTGTTCTCCTTGCTTCGGCTGTCGGTCAGCCATGGGAATAGACAATCAACGGGCAGCATGCCCGGCCTTGCTCACACGGGCAACCACCGCGAGCCTGTTCAAAAAATGAACTAATCGCGCAACGCCTTACCCTCCGTGGCTTGCAGCCATGTGCCCGCACGTTATCCACAGGCCGGTCCACAGTCTTTGGGGGCAAGTGGAAAAGCTGCAAGCCGCTATCCACAAGGCTTAGCGCGGGGTTTTGAAACTTTTTTGCTTGACCCTCAAGCGCCTGCTGTGTAGCCCATCGCCATTTTCATGACTGACAGGTCAAACCAACGATGGCGCCAAGCCAGCAACCACGGCCTTCAGCCGAGTCTTTCCAGAGTTTAGTCACAGACTTATCCACAGGCTTGTGCACACCCGATTCGCTGATTTTCACTGCCAACAAAAAGGTTGACAAAGTGCTCTTTCAGCCAAGTAAAAACCACTGATCAAAAAACAACCACACCTCTGCACGCCACGGTTTCAAAGGCCTTCAGCCAGCTACTCCCACGTTATTCACAGCCAGCTCCACAGTAATCGGGGACAAGTCAAAACCGTGACAAAACAACTATTTGCAGCGGCTTTATGTCGCGGTTTGGGAGCTCTTGAATATTGTTTTCCACAATTTCCCGGAGGCACGCCAAAAACCCTGTGGGAGCGAGCTTGCTCGCGATAGCGGTTTGTCAGTCAACATCAATATTGGCTGATAGATTGCTATCGCGAGCAAGCTCGCTCCCACAGGGTTTAGTGGTGTTTGGGAGATGTAAAAAAGCCCCGGCGATTGCGCGCCGGGGCTGTGCATAACGAAGCCGACTCAGTGCCCACCAAGATAGGCGTTACGCACATCCTCGTTGACCAGCAACTCCTTGCCAGTGCCGGTCATGCGGATTTCGCCGTTGACCATCACGTAAGCCCGGTCCGACAACCGCAGGGCATGGTTGGCGTTCTGCTCGACCAGGAAGATGGTCATGCCGGTTTGCGCCAGTTCCCGCAGGGTGGCGAAAATCTGCTTCACCACAATGGGTGCCAGGCCGAGGCTGGGCTCATCGAGCAACAGCAATTTCGGCCGACTCATCAGCGCACGGGCGATGGCGAGCATTTGCTGTTCACCGCCGGACATGGTCATTGCGCGCTGGGTGCGCCGTTCTTCAAGTCGCGGAAACAACTTGAACATGCGTTGCATGTCCTCCTTGGCGTACTTGTCACCAATCGGAATGGTGCCCATCAGCAGGTTTTCCTCGACGGTCATGTCGGGGAACACCCGCCGCCCTTCCGGCGACTGTGCAATGCCGTTGGAGGCGATGTAGTGCGACGACTTGTGGGTAATGTTCACGCCTTGGTAGAGGATCTGCCCGTCCGCCGCGCGCGGCTGACCGAAGATCGACATCAGCAGGGTCGACTTGCCCGCGCCGTTGGAGCCGATGAGGCTGACGGTTTCCCCTTCGTTGATATGCAGCGAGACTTTCTTCAGGGCCTGGATCGGCCCGTAAAACACGTCCAGTTCCTTGAGTTCGAGGATGGGTTGGGTCATACCACTTCCTCTTCGTCGGCGCCCAGGTAGGCGGCAATCACTTTCGGATCGTTGCGGATGTCGTCGGGACCGCCCTCGGCGATCACGATGCCGTGGTCCAGCACCACGATGTGGTCGGAAATACTCATAACCATGCCCATGTCGTGTTCGATCAGCACCACGGTCAGATCGTGCTCGTCGCGCAGCAGCCGGATCATCGCGCTCAGCGCTTCGGTTTCCTGAGGGTTGAGGCCAGCGGCCGGTTCGTCGAGGCAGATGATCTGCGGACGGGTACACATGGCCCGGGCGATTTCCAGACGGCGTTGCTGGCCGTAGGACAGTTCACCGGCCAGGCGGTTGGCGCAGTCCACCAGGTCCACCACTTCCAGCCAGTAGAACGCGTGGTCCAGCGCATCGCTTTCGGCCTTGCGATAGCCCTTGGTGTTGAGAATGCCAGCCAGCATGCTGCGGTTGACCCACATGTGCTGGGCCACCAGCAGGTTTTCCAGCACCGACATTTCCTTGAACAGGCGAATGTTCTGGAACGTGCGCGCCAGCCCGGCACGGTTCACCAGGTGCGTGCCGCCGAACATCTTGTAGCGCAGCCGGGTGATGAAGTTTTTAGGCGAGACGAAATCGGTCGGTTTGAACGATTCGCCGAGCAACTGGATGACGTTGGTCCTTTCGCCACGCACATTGAGTTCGATCTTGCCGCCGGAAGCCTTGTAGAACCCGGTCAGGCAGTTGAACACCGTGGTCTTGCCGGCGCCATTGGGACCGATCAGGGCGAAGATCGAATTGCGTTTGACCTGCAGGCTGACATCGTTCAACGCCTTGATGCCGCCGAAGTGCATCATCAGCTTTTCGACACTGAGTACGACTTCGCTCATGGCGCTACTCCTTTACGCGGGGTCACACCGGTGCGGCTGATCCGAATCAGGCCACGCGGTCGCCAGATCATCATCAACACCATCAGGATGCCGAACAACAGCACGCGGTACTCGGCGAAGCCACGCAGCAGTTCCGGGGCGACAGTCAGCACGAAGGCAGCAATCACCACACCAATGGTCGAGCCCATGCCACCCAGTACCACGATGGCGAGGATCAGGGCCGATTCGAAGAACGTGAACGAGGTCGGGTTGACGAAGCCCTGATAAGTGGCAAAAAACACGCCCGCCAGACCTGCCGTCGATGCACCGATGGTGAACGCCGAGAGCTTGACCAGAACGTGGTTCAGACCCATGGAGCGGCAGGCGATCTCGTCTTCGCGCAGCGCTTCCCAGGCACGACCGACCGGCATCTTCACCAGGCGATGCTTGATGTACAGCACAGCCAGCACCACCAGGAACAACACTGCGTAGATGAAGTAGTACTTCACGTCCGGGTTATAGGCGATGCCGAAGAACTCATGGAACGGTACACCACCGTCCTTCGCCCGCTTGCCGAATTCCAGGCCGAAGAAAGTCGGCAGTGGTGCCGGCATGCCATTCGGACCGCCAGTCAGCGACAGCCAGTTATTGAGGACCAGGCGGATGATTTCACCGAAGCCCAGGGTCACGATTGCCAGATAGTCACCGTGCAGACGCAGCACCGGGAAACCGAGGATGCAACCGGCCAGCCCCGCCGTGATCGCCGCCAGCGGCAGCACCGTCCAGAAGCCCAGCCCGAGATATTGATAACCGAGTGCCAGACCATAGGCGCCGATGGCGTAGAACGCCACATAACCGAGGTCGAGCAAGCCGGCCAGGCCGACCACGATGTTCAGCCCCAGGCCCAGCAGCACGTAGATCAGCCCGAGGATGACCACGCCCAGCAGGTAGGAGTTGGAGAAAAACGGGAATACCACGGCGATGACGATTACCAGCGGAATGATCCAGCGCAACCGCGATTTGTAGTCAGGCGCCAATACATGGACGCCGGAGCCGGTTGTTTCAAAACCTTCAAGGATTCTCAAGCCCTTGGGGGTTTGCAGGAACAAGCTCAGGGCGAAACGACCGGCCATGACAATGGCGACGATCCATGCCACCCGGGTGGTTTCCATGTTGAAGCCGTAGCCATCGAGCACAACGCCGACAATCGGCCCGAACACGATCAGGGCAATGAGGCCGGCAAGAATCGCGTCAACCAGACTTTTTTTGATATCAATGGTTTTTTTAGTGGTTGAAGACATCGCTTACACCTTCGACACAAGAGGACGGCCGAGCAGGCCTTGGGGCCGAAAGACCAGAACGAGAACCAGCAGCGAGAAGCTGAATACGTCTTTGTAGTCCGAGTTCACCAGGCCGGAAAACAGCGACTCGGAAATCCCCAGGATGATCCCGCCGAGCATGGCGCCAGGCAGCGAGCCAATCCCGCCGAGCACCGCAGCGGTGAACGCCTTGATCCCGATGATGAAGCCGGCATAGAAGTCGAAAGTGCCGTAGTTCATGGTGATCAGCACGCCGGCCAGGGCCGCCATCGCTGCACCGATGATGAATACGTAGGAAATCACCCGGTCGGTGTTGATCCCGAGGATCGAAGCCATCTTGCGGTCTTGCTGGGTTGCACGGCACATGCGGCCGAGCTTGGTGTACTTGATGATGTAGGTCAGCGCAGCCATGCCGACAAACGCGGCAACCAGAATGAACACCTTGGTGTAGGTCAACTGCACGAAACCGCTACCGACCTCGACACGCCAGGCCCCTGTGAGCAACGTGGGAACGCCTTGTTGCTTGGCGCCCTGGGCGATCTGGGCGTAGTTTTGCAGGATCAGCGAAATACCGATGGCGCTGATCAGTGGTGCCAGTCGGGTGGAATTACGCAGGGGTTTGTAGGCGACACGCTCGATGACCCAGCCATACACCGCCGTGACGACGATGGTGAAGATCAGCGTGCCGAGCATCAGCAGCGGGAAGGATTC
>NZ_RCOB01000090.1:0-21559 GCF_004307665.1 Pseudomonas sp. Sample_16 | reverse complement strand
GTGGTGTCGTACGGGAACACCACTTCCATGCCTTGCGGGAAGAACGGCTTGAGGCTGTCAATGGTGGTGCGCAGTGCCTTGGCGGTATCCAGCGCGTTGGCGCCTGTGGCCAGTTTCACCGCCAGACCGGAAGCCGGAGCGCCGTTGAACTGGGCGTTGATGCTGTAGTTCTCACCACCCAGACCGACCTCGGCGACATCTTTGAGGCGAACCTGAGAACCGTCCTTGTTGACCTTGAGCAGGATCTTGTCGAATTGCTCGGCGGTCTGCAGGCGGGTCTTGCCGATGATCGTCGCGTTCAGCTGGGTGCCGGGCAGGGCAGGCAAGCCGCCCAGTTGACCGGAAGACACCTGTACGTTTTGGGCGGCGATGGCGGTCTTGACGTCGATCGGGGTCAGGTTGAAGTTGTTCAACTTGGCCGGGTCGAGCCAGATACGCATGGCGTACTGCGAACCGAACACCTGGAAGTCACCGACACCGGCGGTCCGCGAGATCGGGTCCTGCATGTTCGACACGATGTAGTTGGACAGGTCGTCCTTGGTCATGCTGCCGTCGCGCGACACCACGCCGATCACCAACAGGAAGTTCTTCACGGCCTTGGTTACGCGGATACCCTGTTGCTGCACTTCTTGCGGCAGCAGCGGGGTGGCCAGGTTCAGCTTGTTCTGGACCTGGACCTGCGCGGTATCGGAGTTGGTGCCTTGCTCGAAGGTCGCGGTGATGGTCATGGTGCCGTCGGAGTTACTTTCCGACGATACATAACGCAAGTTGTCGATACCGTTGAGCTGCTGCTCGATCACCTGAACCACGGTGTCCTGCACGGTTTGCGCGGAGGCACCCGGGTAGGCTACGGAGATGGCAATTGCAGGCGGCGCAATGCTCGGGTATTGGTTGATCGGCAGTTTGAGGATCGACAGTGCCCCGACCAACATGATCACCAGGGCAATTACCCAAGCGAAAATCGGACGGTCGATAAAAAATTTCGACATGGTTTACTCCCCTTTGCCGCCAGCGGCTTTGTTAGCTGCCTGTGCGGGGGCCGGGTTCTTTGCGGTTACGTTGGTCGCCTCGCTGGCTTTGACTTCGACGCCAGGCTTGACGTATTGCAGGCCTTCGGTGATCAGCCGATCACCGGCTTTCAGGCCGTCTTCGATCAGCCATTGGTTGCCGACGGTACGGCTGGCCTTGAGCTGGCGCAGTTCAACCTTGTTGTCCGGGCCGACGACCATCGCGGTCGGTGTGCCTTTGAGGTCGCGGGTCACACCTTGCTGCGGGGCCAGAATCGCCGCGCTGTTCACACCGGCCTGCAACTGGGCGTGCACGAACATGCCTGGCAGCAGCGTGTGGTCAGGGTTGGGGAACACCGCGCGCAGGGTCACGGAACCGGTGGTCTGGTCAACCGAGACTTCGGAGAATTCCAGCTTACCGTCGAGCTTGTACTGGCTGCCGTCCTCGAGGGTCAGCTTGACCTTGGCCGAGTTATCGCCGGCCTTTTGCAGGCGACCGCTTTCCAGTTCACGGCGCAGCTCAAGCAATTCGACCGAGGATTGGGTGACGTCGACGTAGATCGGGTCGAGTTGCTGGATCACGGCCATTGCTTCGACCTGGGCATTGCTGACCAGTGCGCCCTCGGTCACCGAAGAGCGACCGATACGGCCGGTCAGCGGTGCATAGACCTTGGTGTAGCGCACATTGATTTGCGCCGATTGCAGCGCAGCTTCCGATTGCAGGCGATTGGCCACGGCGGTGTCGTATTCCTGACGGCTCACGGCTTGCTCGTCGACCAATTGCTTGTAGCGATCGGAGATCGATTTGGTCGAACGCAGGTTGGCTTCGGCGCTTTTCAGGGTCGCTTCGTAGACCGACGGATCGATCTGGTACAGCTGCTGGCCGGCCTTGACGTCGCTGCCTTCCTTGAACAGACGCTTGAGAATGATGCCATTGACCTGCGGGCGCACTTCAGCAATGCGGAACGCACTGGTGCGGCCGGGCAGTTCGGAGGTCAGCGTAAACGTTTGCGGTTGCAGGGTGACAACGCCGACCTGAGGCGGTGGTGCGGCCGGCGCCGCTTCTTCCTTTTTGCATCCGCTGAGCAGCGATGCCAGGGCGACGGCGGCGACCAGAGCGGTGAGAGCTGGCTTGAATTGCATGAAAATCCTCGGGTCAGGCGCGTAAAAAACGCACAAGAAAAGATGAAAGGTAAAAAGTGGGTTCCGGGTGGATAAGTAGCATGCTAAGGAATATACTTACGTTCACGGCTGTTTGTAAATACCTTGGCGGTGTATCTTCGCCGTTACAGCAGCCATCGAAAGGTTGGAATTGTAGGCCCGGGGACGATACCCAAGAGCGATCGCCCCACTTTTATTCAGCTGATATTCAGACATCGCTGAAGCATCCTGATTGAGGTTGTACTGCCATGGTCCGTCGTACCAAAGAGGAAGCTCAAGAAACCCGCGCCCAGATACTCGAGGCGGCTGAAAAAGCCTTTTACGAGCGGGGCGTGGCCCGTACGACCCTGGCGGATATCGCCACCCTCGCCGGAGTCACTCGTGGGGCCATCTATTGGCATTTCAGTAACAAGGCCGATCTGGTGCAGGCCATGCTCGACAGCCTGCACGAACCACTGGATGAGTTGGCCAAAGCCGCGGAGAGTGAAGACGAGCCCGATCCACTGGGCTGTATGCGGCGGCTGTTGATCCATTTGTTTCATGAAGTTGCACTGGACCCCAAGACCCGGCGCATCAACGAAATTCTGTTCCATAAGTGTGAATTCACCGATGAAATGTGCGACCTGCGTCAGCAGCGCCGAACGGCCAGCCTCGAATGCAACACGCGCATCGGTCTGACCCTGCGTAATGCGGTCAACCGTGGGCAATTGCCGGAAGACCTCGATACCGTTCGCGCTGCCATCAGTATTCATGCCTGGATCGACGGCCTGCTTTATCAGTGGTTGCTGGCACCGGACAGCTTCCAGCTGCACACCGAGGCCGAGCGTTGGGTCGACATCGCGTTGGACACACTGCGTTTGAGTCCCAGCCTGCGCAAGTGAAACAACATGCTAATCGGTGCCGCGTGTGTCAACGGTCAAGGCCGCAAATGAACAGTTCTTCACGCGCACGGCGGCAGACGGGTGCTTTTATATACGCCCGCTCGCCGCGGTGACAGATAGTCGGCGCGGTAATTTGTAGGAATTTTGTGTCGCTTGTGTGGGCGAGCGCCTATATCCCTTGACGGTTTCGTTGCTGTTTCACCTTGTACATCTCGCCGTCTGCCAGTTTGATGGCCTCGTCCACTGTCAAGCTGCCCGGTATCACTGCCACTACCCCAACGCTTGCGCCGCTGTAGTCAACCTCACCAAAACCGTGGCCCAGCTCATATTTCCCTTTTGTCGCTTTGGACAGGCGGTCCTGCAGCAACCCGGCCGCGTGTTCCCTGTCTTTTGCCGGGTCCGAGTGTTCAGAGGGCGTGCCCAGGGCAATCACGATGAATTCATCACCTCCAGTCCGCCCGATGATGTCGCTGATTCTGAGGCCATGCTGCAATCGGGCGGCCACGCCGCGCAGTAGCTGGTCTCCTGCCAAGTGACCGTGGGTATCGTTGATGAGCTTGAACCCATCCAGATCGATGACACCCAAAAGTATGTACTTGTTCTCACGCTGGGCCAGGGCGAACAGGCGCTCGGCATCGTTGAGAACGGCGCGTCGATTGGACAGGCCGGTGAGTGGGTCTGTCAGTGCCAGATTGGTCAACTCGACGTTGGCGGCCTGGAGTTGCTTAACCAGCTGCTCACGTTCAAGGGAATATCCGAGCAACCCTGAAAGCAGCTTCAGCAAGGGCTCCACTTCAGAACGACGAGGCACCTGGTTTGAGCTGGCGGCACACACCGTCCCCAACACTTGCCCATCCTGGGACCTGATCGGCGCGCTTACATACGTACTGATACCCAACGCCGCGGCGGCCTGCGAGTCGCCCCAACATTCGGCAACGTTATCCGAGTACATGCGATTCTCGTCCAGCGCCCGCTTGCACAAAGTATCTGCCCAAGGCACCACCAGCCCTTCCGGAATCACCATGTCACCGACGTTGCGTGCAAACTCGATGCGCTGGACGCCCTCGTCGGTATCAATGGTCGTCAGGTAGGTCGACTCCATACCGGTGACTTGACTGAGCAGAGTGAGCAAGGGGCGCGTCAGTTGCTCCAGGGTTCGGGCATTGGGAATGGTATCGGAGAGAAGGGAAAGAACCTGATCCATTTTTTGGGAGGCCGATAGCTGAGTGGTATTCCATTATCGACTGGTTGGCGGATTACTGAACATTGCAGGGGCCGGATAAGGAGGGCGAGAAGGCTGAGCTGAAGGTCCCGGTGCCTGGTGTGGACAGGTACCTGTGGCGCTTCAACCTAAGCCCTTCTCGAGGCATCAAATAAATGGAACCGCGTTTGGACGCGCTCGCCTAATGATCAGCCTGTGGAAATTCCCGCAGGCAAGGTGCCAATACCGGCATGCTTCGAGAGGTGGTCAACGTGGCTAAAGACGAGAAGAAAAGCAAAGGTGACACTTCAAAAGCCAGCAAGGACTTGAAGGACAAAAAATCAACATCGACCAAGAAATCAGCGGCAGCGTCGGCGCTTTCGAAATCGTCCGAAAAGAAGGACAAGAAAAAAGATGCCGAACCAAAGAAGTCTGCAAAGAAAGCAGATAGCAAGCCAGAAAAAACCAAGAAATCTGCGAAGTCAGAAACGTCGACGAAGAAGAAAAAGTGACACCCATCCTCTGCCAGGGCTTTATGCCCTGGCTTCGAGGGGGCAACCGGAAGTATTAGGTCGCCGTGCGGAAAAGGTGTCGGTTATTCTGGAGCCAAAGGTGCTTTTTAGTTCTTTTTTGTTTGTCAACTTTTTAGTTTTTATGTCGACAGGATAGTGGCTGACATCGAGTAACTGTAAGGGTGTTGGGTTTCTTTCTTGATTAAACTGGAAGCCGTCAAAACAGGTATATCTCCTATCGACTTCGCGTCATGTTCCCATACCAGCTTTAGTATCGGAGCTAAAGGGCTGATGTTTGAGTGATAAAAGTACTTGAGGCTGCTCGCGAATTCTACCGTTTGACTATAGTTGGTGTAGGTGGCCTGAAAAGTAAACAGGCTTTGCATGTTGTATTGTCTGATTGCTGGATTGAGATGCGCAGGGATGGACGCTTCAAGCGTCACTGGAGTGCTGCTGTAAGGCATCAATTTTGCCGGGCATTCAGGCGGAGCATCCTCGAAAGTTGTATCGTCGCGCCAAAAAATTGATGAAGTGTTGTTGGTGATGATTACGCTGAAGACAAGCTTTTTTGAGACGTCCATGTCTTGGTTTTCCTGTGTGGAATATTTGGGTTGGCTTGGAGCGTTGGTGTTTATTCGACTCGGATATCTACCAGATAGCTATAAGGCGCTTCGGTCAGTGAGTTATTCAATGTAGACGTGCAGCTTACGTGAGTGGCGCCAATTGAAATGGCTTCATGATTCCAGGTTTTGAGGTGCGTTGGATCACCCGGTGTAATGTCTGTATTGATTCGAAAGACTTTGTCTCCCTTTTCATTGCTGAAGGTAAAAAACTTGTGTGCACGTGTACCGGCAGAGTTGGACACGGTTTTCTCGCAGAAGTAGATAATCGTTTTGGGTTTCAGGGATTTTGCAATGGGGTGTAAATGCCGTGGGTGGACGTTGCTGTCGATGAGCTCAAACCTTTCGGAAGTTTCGTTGGTAATAAAAAATACTGTAGTGGTGGTGTTCTTGTCCGCGTCGTCCTGACTGCGAAATATGGCATCTTTGAAAAGATCAACATACATCCCCAAAAAGGGATAGGTTCCAGCTGATGAGCTGTGTTCCATATTGTCCAGGTAAGTCTGTTCTGCCAGTTCGATGGCGTCCAGGTCGGCCTGTAATGCATTTGCGATCAGGGTTCCGGGCTGTTCCTTTCCGATATGCACATCCAGCCAGTAACTATGGGGCGCTTGAGGGTCATGATCTCTCAATTGAGATGAGCAGTGCAGGAATTCTCGGCCTGTGGAGCGTGCTTGATGCTCCCAGACCGGCGTTCGGGTGGGAGCAATGAAGCCGAACGAGGACTTCACCAGCAGATGTGTATCAAGACGACATTGCTTGCCGCCTGCTGCGTACGTCAAGAATTTCTTGATAAAGATGTTGTCACCGGGCCGTGTCGCCCCGAGTCTGTTGTGGTCAAAAACATTCTGTGCGCCCATCACTGCGATGGAGTAGGGCGGGATATCGCATTCGGACAAATCTTCGATTTCGAAGTCCGTCTCGATAAGCTGGATTGTTTCATTGGTGTTGTTCTGGATGTAAACAAGCAATTCTATCGAGTTTTTACCCTGGTTGAATTCCTTCCATTGAGTGTTCTTTCGTTCTTCGTAGATGGCTTTGAGCTTTTCTTCTTTCAGAAGCATTGATTCTTGTGCATAGTCCATTGCTGTTTCTCTCCATTGAAAACAATGTGGTGTGTCGATGGGGCAATAATGATTTTTTGTGATTGGGCTGGCAAATGTTAAAGCTGGATATTGTTTGCTGAGTGTGTAAATGCTTGGCACTAATTATTGTTGTTAACGAATGGTGAGAAACAAAAAAAGCCCCAACTCTTTCAAGTCGGGGCTTTTTGCATTTCTACAGCTGAAGATTACAGCGTTGGATAGTCGATATAACCAACCGGGCCTTTGGCGTAGAACAGTTCAGGACGCGCTTCGTTCAGTGGCGCATCGGCTTTCAAACGCGCCGGCAGGTCCGGGTTGGCGATGAACGGCACGCCGAAGGCGACGGCGTCGGCTTTACCGGCGGCCAGCCAGGCGTTGGCGCTGTCCTTGGTGAAGCGTTCGTTGATGATGTACGGGCCGCCGAAGGCTTCCTTGATTTGAGGGCCGAGGCTGTCGGCGCCTTCTTTCTCGCGCGAGCAAATGAAGGCGATGCCACGCTTGCCCAGTTCGCGAGCGACGTAGGTGAAGGTTTCGGCCAGGTTGTCGTCGCCCATGTCATGGGAATCGGCACGTGGCGCGAGGTGCACGCCGACGCGGCCGGCGCCCCAGACTTCGATTGCGGCATCGGTCACTTCCAGCAGCAGGCGCGCACGGTTTTCCACCGAGCCGCCGTAGTTGTCGGTGCGCTGGTTGGTGCTGCTTTGCAGGAACTGGTCCAGCAGGTAACCGTTGGCGCCGTGGATTTCCACGCCGTCGAAGCCTGCGGCCTTGGCGTTTTCGGCACCGGTGCGGTAGGCGTCGACGATGTCGGCGATTTCAGCGGTTTCCAGGGCACGCGGGGTTGGGTAGTCGGCCAGTGGGCGAACCAGGCTGACATGACCTTTAGGCTGGATGGCGCTCGGTGCAACCGGGGCTTCGCCGTTCAGGTACGACGGGTGCGAAATACGACCGACGTGCCACAGTTGCAGGAAGATCTTGCCGCCCGCGCCATGGATTGCTTTAGTCACGTTGGCCCAGCCACGCACCTGATCGTTGGACCAGATACCCGGGGTGTCCGGGTAGCCGACGCCCATTGGCGTGACCGAAGTCGCTTCGCTGAGGATCAGGCCGGCGGAGGCGCGTTGTACGTAGTATTCGGCCATCAGCGCGTTCGGCACGCGGCCTTCGTCAGCGCGGCAGCGGGTCAGCGGCGCCATGATGATGCGGTTGGACAGTTCGAGGTCGCCCAGTTTGATCGGATCGAAAATAGTCGTCATTTAATCGCTCTCTTTTGAAGATCAGTTAGTAGCAGGAGCCAGTTCGGGATTGCCGTTCTGACGGAAAGTAATCAGGGTCACCAGCAGGGCGAGCACCGCCAGCGCTGCGGCTGCGAGCGGCACGCTGGTCAGGCCGAAGCCGTGGGCAATCACGCTGCCACCGACCCAGGCGCCCAAGGCGTTACCGACGTTGAATGCGCCGATGTTGAGGGTCGAGACCAGGTTCGGCGCGGCTTTGCCGTAGGTCACCACGTTGACCTGCAGGGCAGGCACGGCGGCAAAACACGCGGTGGCCCAAAGGAACAGGGTGATTTCGGTCGGGATCACGGCGACGCTGGTCCAGGTCAGCACGGTCGACACCACGGCCATGGCGATGAAAACGCCGATCAGCGTGGCGGCCAGGCCTTTGTCGGCCATCTTGCCGCCGATGATGTTGCCGAGGGTCAGGCCCAGGCCGATGAGCATCAGGCTCCAGGTCACGCCCCGGGGCGAAACGCCAGTGACTTCGCCCAACAGCGGCGCGACATAGGTGAACAGGGTAAACACCGACGCGGCGAACAGCGCGGTCATGCTCAGGGACAACCAGATGCCGGCGCCTTTGAGGGCTCGCAGTTCGGCGCGCATGTCGAGTTTTTCTTCATCACGCTTGGCCGGCAGGAAACGGATCAGGCCGATCAGCGCGATCACACCAATCACGGTCACGGCCCAGAAGGTCGAACGCCAGCCGGCTTCCTGGCCCAGAGCGGTGCCCAGGGGTACGCCGAGCACGTTGGCCAGGGTCAGGCCGGTGAACATCAGGGCCACGGCCGATGCGCGTTTGTTCGCAGGCACCAGGCCAGCAGCTACCACCGAACCGATGCCGAAGAACGCACCGTGACACAGCGCCGTGACCACGCGGGCAAACATCAGCACGTTGTAGTCACTGGCCACTGCGCAGAGCAGGTTGCCGATGATGAAAATGCCCATCAACGCCACCAATGCAGCCTTGCGCGGCAGTTTGGCGGTGGCCAGGGCCATGAATGGCGCACCGATGGCCACGCCCAGGGCATAACCGGTCACCAGCCAGCCGGCGCCGGGGATCGACACACCGAGGTCGGCCGCCACATCAGGCAGCAAGCCCATGATGACGAACTCGGTGGTGCCGATGGCGAAGGCGCTCAAGGCCAGGATGAGTAGCGAAAGGGGCATCGTCTGAATCCTTTTTTCTGACTTGGCGTCAGAGCTCTTTGCTGAAGATTTTGAGGAACTCCTGAATGGTTTCCTCGTTGCGTTTGAAAAAGTGCCATTGGCCGACTTTGCGGCTGCTGATCAGGCCGGCGCGTTGCAGAGTCGCCAGGTGCGCGGAGACCGTGGACTGCGACAGGCCGCAACGTTGATCGATCTGCCCGGCGCAAACGCCGTGCTCGTTGCTATGGGACTGGTCTGGAAATTCGACGGTCGGGTCTTTGAGCCAGTGCAGGATGTCTCTGCGGACCGGGTGCGCCAGGGCTTTTATTATTTCGTCGAGGTCAAGGTTCATGGTTGGGGGCTCGTGATCAGTAAAACGCTATATCGCGATGAAGCGAACTTTAAATCGGTATTTCGCGATATACCAATATGATTTCGATCTGACGACCGAATAAATCGGTATATCGGGTTATAACGATATGCTGGGTGTAGATACCGGAGCGCGGTGCTAAGCTGCGCCCATGAACTATCTCGCACATCTTCACCTCGGTGGCCAGCGTCCCGGTCAATTGCTCGGCAGTCTGTATGGCGATTTTGTCAAAGGCAGGCTGCAAGGGCAGTTCGAACCCGAGATCGAGGCCGCTATCCAGCTGCATCGCAGCATCGACGTATTTACTGATCGTCATCCGTTAGTGGATGCCGCGTTGTCGCGCTTTTCCCTGACGCGTCGCCGCTATGCCGGGATCGTGCTCGACGTATTTTTCGATCATTGCCTGGCGCGGGACTGGAAGCTGTATGCCGACCGGCCACTGGAGCTGTTCACTTCGGATGTGTATCGGGTGCTGTCCCGTGAACGACAACTGCCGGAGCGCCTGGCGAAGATTGCCCCGCACATGGTGGCCAATGACTGGCTGGGTTCGTATCGGGAGTTCGAAGTGCTGGAACAGGTGCTGCGGGGGATTTCCCGGCGCTTGACCCGGCCTGAAGAGCTGGCGGCCGCGATGCAGGAATTACGGATGTTGTACGAGCCGTTGAGCGAAGATTTCCGGTTGTTCTATCCGCAGTTGCAGGATTTTGCGCAGAACCGCTGACACAACCCCCTGTAGGAGCAAAGCTTGTTCGCGATGAACGATAACGGGGTCATCAGTCAAATCGCGTCGATCCCATCGCGAGCAAGCTTTGCTCCTACAGAAAAGTGCTTACGCGGCGATCAATTCGCCGGCACGACGCGGTTCAGCAGGTTTCACCACATCACCAAACAACGCCTTCTGCACCGCTTGCTGCGCCTCGAACGCCAGTGCCGCACGCTCGCGACCTTCGCAGACGATTGGCTTGAGCAAGTGGATCTCGACAGCGCCGCGGTCATTGGCAAACAAGCGCATCAAGTGCGAGAGCAAGTCATCATCGCCAATGAAAGGTGCAAGCGTATCGAGTTCACCGTCACGCACATAACGAATCGCCACCGGCTGCAATGCCACGTCCGAATCGATGGCGGCGGACAGCAGCCGCCCGTGGAACGTGCGCAGGGAGCGGCCATCGGTGGTGGTGCCTTCCGGGAACATCAGCAACGGATGCGCATGCTGCAGATGACGGGTCATCTGTTTGCGGATCAACTGGCTGTCACCCGAACCACGGCGGATGAACAGGCTGCCGGCCTTTGCCGCCAACCAACCGGCCACAGGCCAGGTACGCACTTCGGCCTTGGACAGGAACGACAGCGGCGTGAGCATGCCCAGCAACGGGATGTCAGTCCAGGACACATGATTGCTGACCCACAGCATCGGCGCTGTCGGCAATTGACCGTGGACCGTCACGTCGAAGGGCAGGGCGTTGCTCAAGCGTGCCATGAAAAATCGCGACCAGCGCTGACGACGTTCCATCGAATGGGCCAGGCCCAAGCGTTCGAACACGCCGAACACACTGGCCATGCTCAGCCCCAGCGCCACCACCAGCAACACTCGCGCGATTCGCGCGTACACCCGCAGCCGGCTCATTACACCGCCGCCTTGAAGTGTTTGGCGTAGCGCGGGCAGAGTTCGTCGCGCTTGAGCAGGATGAACACGTCGGCAACCTGGAAGTCTTCGTCCCAGCACGGCTCGCCGCAGATCTTCGCGCCCAGGCGCATGTAGGCCTTGAGCAGCGGTGGCATCTCAGCGATTACGTTGGAGGGAATATCCAGGGTCGGCAGCGGTTTTTTCGGTTCGGCGCGCAGGTGTTCGGTGCACAGGTAACGTTCCCGCAGACGCTGCATGATCGCGTGGGCCTGGATACCGCCATCCTGCATCGGGATGCTGGCGCAACCCATCAGGTAGCTGTAACCGCCCTGGTTCAGCACTTCGGCCAGTTCGCCCCAGAGCACGGCGATGGTGCCGCCGTTGCGGTAGGCCGGGTCGACGCAGGTACGGCCGATCTCCAGGATCGGGCCTTGCAGATGGACCAGGCCATGCAGGCTGAATTCTTCTTCGCTATAGAACTTGCCCAGGCTGCTGGCGGCGGTGTGGTCGAGCAAGCGGGTGGTCGCCACCAGTCGCCCGGTGTTCAGGTCACGCACGCCGATATGGGCGCAGTGAACATCATAGTCATCCATGTCCAGACCCAGTTCCGCGCCTTTGAGCTTGGCGTTGAACTCGCCGCTGAACACGTTGAAACGCAAGGCCTGAGCTTCCTGCAAAGCCTCGGCGCCTATCAGACGTTCGGCTTGCAGGCGGCGTTCGTTGCCGGTATCGCTGATGCGGGCGATCTGAGTCATGGCGAATCTCCGTGCGGGCTGCTCACCCGTCTTTGGGTTACAGCGGATCGACTTTCTTTATCCAGCCTTGTTGTGCAAAGTCAGGCTATGTAGCCCCGGTGTCATCGCCATGAAGCTTTGGTGATGCTTATATGACAGCCCACAAGGAGCCTCTTATGCCCTGGCAAACCCTGTTGAAACGCCGTGATCGCTTGCCCGCCAACCCCGACCTGGGAGAAGGGTTCACGACCTTGTTAGATCACCTGGGCGCCGTTTCCCCATTCGAGTTGGCGGTGGCGGGCGGACGTTTGATGGCAACACCGGGACTGGCATTTCTGGTGGGCTATCAAGCGGCACTGCGCATGCTTTGGCCGAGCGCGCCGTTGAGCCTCGGAGCCTTGTGCGCCACCGAACAGCGCAGCCTGCGCCCGGCGGACATGCAAACCCGCCTGAGCGGTTTGCGCCTGAGCGGGCGCAAGGATTTCGTCACCGCCGGCGATGCCGCCGACTGGCTGCTGATCGCCGCCCGCAGCGAGCCACCTGGCGACGAGCCGCGTCTGAGTCTGGCGGTGGTTTATCCGGATGAGCCGGGCGTGCGTGTGGAAAAGCTGCCGCCGCTCCCGTTGATGCCGGAGATCAGCCACGGCCGTTTATTCTTGGAAAACGCGCTGTGCGAATTGCTCGCCGGGGATGGCTGGGACGCTTACGTCAAACCGTTCCGCACCCTGGAAGATGTCTATGTGTTGAGCGCCATGACGGCGTGGCTGTATGGCGTCGGGCAGGACTGTGACTGGCCGCAGAGCTTGCAATTACGATTGTTGGCGTTATTGGCCGGGTGTGCGGAAACCAGCCGTCAGGCGCCGAGTCATGCGGCCGGGCACGTGTTGCTCGGCGGGTTGTTTGCGCAATTCGAGGCGCTCAAGGTTGAGGTAAATGAAGCGCTGGCCGATGGGCCAGCGGAATGGGCGGCGATGTGGCAGAGGGATCAAGCGGTGATGGATCTGGCAGCGGGGGCCAGGGGTAAGCGGCTGGCCAAGGCATTGGCGGCGATCTGACGGGCCTCATCGCGGGCAAGCCCGCTCCCACAAGTCTTGTATTCGCCAGCGGTTCCTGTGGGAGCGGGCTTGCCCGCGATGGCAATCTTCCAGGCAACACAAATCCCGGAACTGTCATCATCCTCGACTAGGCTCAGCGGGTTACCCCAAGAGCCCCTGTCATGTTCAAAGGCTGGTCCCTGATTTTCATTCTGCTGCTGAGCCCCGCAGCCCACGCCGAAAACTGGCCCGCCGAGCAATGGTCCAGCGGTCCGGCGATGACTGGCCCAGCACTTGAGGCGCTGGAAAACTATGCCTTCCCACTGCGCGATGACAGCACCCGAAAAGGCCTGCGCACCGATGCCTTGCTGGTGATCCGCGATGGCCAGTTGATCTACGAACGCTACGCCGGGCCGACCACCTCCGAGACGCCGCACCTGACCTGGTCCATCAGCAAAAGCCTGATGGCCACGGTACTGGGCGTGGCGTACGGCGAAGGCCTGTTCAAGCTCCAGGACCCGGTGCAGAGGTTTTATCCGCCCCTGAAAAAACACCCGGACACGAGCATGGCCGACCTGTTGCACTGGGCCTCAGGCATTGACTGGCAGGAAGACTACGAATACGCACCGTTGAAATCTTCGGTGGTGGCGATGCTCTACACCCGAGGTCACGCGGACATGGCCGCGTTCACTGCCGATCATGGCCGGTACGCGGCGCCAGGCCAGACGTTTCGCTATTCCAGCGGCGACAGCAATCTGTTGTCCACCGCGCTGAAAAGCATCGTCGGTGCTAATCGCTATGCGGACTTTCCATGGACAGCCTTGTTCGAGCCACTGGGTATTCGCCACGCCATTTGGGAAACCGACGCCAGCGGCACGTTCGTCGCGTCTTCTTACGCCTACCTGACCGCGCGGGATCTGGCGCGAGTCGGCTTGCTGATGGCCCGCGACGGTCGTTGGGGCGACAGACAATTGCTGCCCAGGGATTGGGTCGCCTTCAACCGCGAGCCGTTCGCCAATTATCACGCGCATCAGGACGAAACCGTTCCCGGTGGCCATTGGTGGCTCAATCGTGCAGCAGACGGAGCGGCACAACCCTGGCCCGATGCGCCCGTCGATACGTTCGCGGCGCTGGGCCATTGGGGCCAGGCGATGTACGTGATTCCGAGCGAAAAACTGGTGATCGTGCGTTACGGCGATGACCGCGACGGCAGCTATCGTCACAACGAATTGCTCAAGCTCGCACTGAAGGCCGTTGCCGGGAAGGTGCAACCATGAGCGGTTTCATCCGGCGCCGGCCGATCAGTTCATTGCTATTGGTCCTGCTGCTCGCCTTGCTGGGCTGGATCTGGCACGAGCGTGTGGCTCTGTGGGCATTCCCCGACATCATCAGCGCCTACACCGCGAAGGAATATTGCTCGTGCCGGTACGTGATGAACAACGACGCCGGTTATTGCCGTGGTTATGTGAAGCAGTGGCTGCCCACCAGCGGGTTTACCGATGACACCCTCGACAAGCGCGTCACCGTCAGCGGCATGGGCCGCAGCAACAGCGCCGCGTGGATCGGCGAACGCCAGGGTTGCCGCTTATCGCCCTGAATGTGG
Source organism: Pseudomonas sp. Sample_16 (assembly GCF_004307665.1). Lineage (NCBI taxonomy): Bacteria > Pseudomonadati > Pseudomonadota > Gammaproteobacteria > Pseudomonadales > Pseudomonadaceae > Pseudomonas > Pseudomonas sp. Sample_16. Next base: position 7,304 of record NZ_RCOB01000090.1, on the reverse strand, counting down.
CGATGCTTTTTGTGGCGAGGGAGCTTGCTCCCGCTCGGCTGCGCAGCAGTCGTAAACTCAGCAACCTCGGTATGTCAGATACAACACGGTTGAGGTGCTAGCGCCGCTCTTCGCAGCGCAGCGGGAGCAAGCTCCCTCGCCACAAGGTTTTGCATTGGCCATCAAAGCTTTTTCCCCTCAGGTTCCACTCTGTGGAACCACATTCGATTGTCCTCGTGCGCGACTCGCGGTTATCTGGCGGTGAGCCCCTGCCTTTGATGCGTCTCGCGCTCCACAAAAGAACAGCGAACAACAAGAACGGGAATTCACTCGGCCTGAGGAAATCGTCATGACTCGACATCAGCACATCCTTGCCTGGCTCAGCGACGTGGCCAGCGACCTGCACGCCACCCGCCAGGACATCCATGCCCACCCCGAACTCGGTTTCGAGGAAAACCGCACCTCGGCGCTGGTGGCCAAATCCTTGGTGGACTGGGGCTACGAGGTTCACACCGGGATCGGCAAGACCGGAGTGGTCGGTGTCCTGCGCAACGGCAACAGCCCGCGCAAACTCGGATTGCGCGCCGACATGGATGCACTGCCGATCATCGAGAACACCGGCGCCACCTACAGCAGTCAGCATCAGGGCTGCATGCACGCTTGCGGGCATGACGGCCACACCACCATGTTGTTGGGCGCCGCGCGTTATCTGGCGGCGACCCGGCAGTTCGACGGCACCCTGACCCTGATTTTCCAGCCGGCCGAAGAAGGCCAGGGTGGTGCCGAGGCCATGCTCGCCGATGGCCTGCTCGAACGTTTCCCCTGCGATGCGCTGTTCGGCATGCACAACATGCCGGGTCTGCCTGCCGGACATTTGGGCTTTCGTGAAGGGCCGATGATGGCGTCGCAGGACTTGCTCACCGTAACCATCGAAGGCGTCGGCGGACATGGTTCGATGCCGCATCTGGCGGTCGACCCATTGGTGGCGGCAGCCAGCGTGGTCATGGCTTTGCAGACGGTGGTGGCGCGCAACATCGATGCGCAGCAAGCGGCAGTGGTCACGGTCGGTGCGTTGCAGGCCGGGGAGGCCGCCAACGTGATACCGCAGCAGGCGATCCTGCGCCTGAGCCTGCGCGCACTCAATGCACAAGTGCGTGAACAGACCCTCGAACGGGTGCGCGCGATCATCGAATCCCAGGCCAGGAGTTTTGGTTGCAGTTCACGCATCGAGCATCGTCCGGCCTATCCGGTGCTGGTCAACCACGCCAACGAAACCGAATTCGCCCGTCAGGTCGCTGTCGAGTTGCTCGGCGCCGATGCGGTGGACGGCAACACGCCAAAACTCATGGGCAGCGAAGACTTCGCCTGGATGCTCCAGCGTTGCCCGGGCGCCTACCTGTTTATCGGCAATGGCGTATCGCGGCCGATGGTGCACAACCCCGCGTATGATTTTAACGACGACATCCTGCTGACCGGCGCGGCGTATTGGGGCGCGCTGACCGAGAGCTGGCTCAAGCCGGCCTGATTTCCTCACTTTCTACTGCCGCTGGACCGGGCGCGCGCCGTCGTGCCCGCCGTTACCCATCAGGTTTTTGGAGAGTTGCCCATGCACACTTCGAGCACAGGCGTTTCGCGCACCCGGCAGGTGGTCGCCGCCGTTGTCGGCAACGCACTGGAATGGTATGACTTCATCGTTTACGGCTTTCTGGCGAGCATCATCGCCCGGCAATTTTTCCCGTCCGAGGATGAGTACGCCTCGCTGCTGATGGCGCTGGCGACCTTCGGCGTCGGCTTTTTCATGCGCCCGGTGGGTGGCATTCTGCTGGGCATGTATTCGGATCGCAAAGGACGCAAGGCGGCGATGCAGATGATCATCCGCCTGATGACCGTGTCCATCGCGCTGATCGCCTTTGCACCCAACTACGCCGCCATCGGCATGGGGGCGCCGCTGTTGATCGTGGTCGCAAGGATGCTGCAAGGCTTCGCCACGGGTGGCGAGTACGCCAGTGCCACGGCGTTCCTGGTGGAGAGCGCACCGGCGCACCGCAAGGGTTTGTATGGCTCGTGGCAATTGGTCGGGCAATGCCTGGCGGTGTTTTCCGGGGCCGGCATGGTGGCGTTGTTCACCCATTTGCTGACCCCCGAGGCACTGGACAGTTGGGGCTGGCGCATTCCGTTCATCATCGGCTTGCTGATCGGCCCGGTCGGGCTGTGGATTCGCAAGCACATGGAAGAACCGGAGGAGTTTCTTGAGGCGCGCAAACAGGCCAAGGGCGCCAGTCCAAGCTTGCTGCAAGTGATCCGCGAACACCGCCGCGCCATTCTTGTATCGATGGGCCTGGCGTGTGGTGCGACTGTGTCGTTCTACGTGGTCCTGGTGAACATGCCGACCTTCGCTCACAAGAATCTCGGCTTGCCGCTGGACCAGGTGCTGCTGGTGCAGATGCTGGCCGTGGCGTTGATGACCGTGGTCATTCCATTGTCCGGCGCATTGTCGGATCGCCTCGGCCGACGCCCGGTTTTGATGGCCTTCACCCTGGCGTTTTTCCTGATGGTCTATCCGTTGTACGTGTGGGTGGCGGCAGCCCCCTCCATCGAGCGCTTGCTGGTGATGCAACTGTTGCTGTGCAGTTCGATCGGCGGCTTTTTCGGCCCGGCGCCGACCGCACTGGCCGAGCAGTTTCCGATTGAAGTGCGCTCTACCGGGGTATCGGTGGCCTACAACGTTGCGGTCATGGTCTTCGGCGGTTTCGCGCCGCTGATCGTCACCTGGCTGAGCAAAGTCCTGGCGACGCCGGTGGCGCCATCGTTCTATGTGTTGTTCGCTTGCCTGCTGACGCTATTGGGCACTTACTGCATGCAGGAAGCACCACGGGCAAAGCGATCTGTCGAACTCAACCTTGAGGTGAAGCCTTGAGCATCAATCCGATTGTAGAAATGGACGCCGCTACGCTGTCCCGGGCCATCCACGGGCGGCTGGTGTCTTGCCGTGAAGTGATGCAAGCGTATCTGGCGCAGATCGAGCGCTTCAATCCGCAGGTCAATGCGCTGGTGTCGCTGCGAGCGGACGATGAACTGCTGAGCGAAGCCGACGCCTGCGACCGGCAGCTGGATCAAGGCCAGTCCCGTGGCTGGATGCACGGCATGCCGCAAGCGGTCAAAGACCTGGCCGCCACCGCCGGGTTGCGCACCACCATGGGCTCGCCACTGTTCGCCGAACAGGTCCCGCAACACGATGCCATCAGTGTTGCGCGGGTACGCGACAGTGGCGCAATCATCATCGGCAAGAGCAACGTTCCGGAGTTCGGCCTCGGCTCGCAAACCTACAACAGCGTATTCGGCACCACCACCAACGCCTACGACCCGACACGGGTCGCCGGTGGCAGCAGCGGCGGGGCGGCGGTGGCGCTGGCGTTGCGCATGCTGCCGGTGGCCGATGGCAGCGACATGATGGGCTCGCTGCGCAATCCGGCGGCGTTCAACAACGTCTTCGGTTTTCGTCCGTCCCAGGGGCGCGTGCCGTACGGTCCGGCGCCGGAGCTGTTCGTCCAGCAATTGGCCACCGAAGGGCCGATGGGCCGCACCGTTACCGATGTCGCTCGATTGCTCGGCACGCAGGCCGGCTACGACTCGCGCGCGCCATTGTCGCTGACTCAGGACCCGCAGGTTTTCCATCAGTCCCTGGCGCAGGATTTCAACGATGTTCGCGTCGGATGGCTGGGTGACTATAACGGTTACCTGCCGATGGACCCAGGCGTGATGAGCCTGTGCGAGTCGGCATTGCACGACTTTGCGGCACTGGGCTGCAAGGTTGAAGCCTGTCAGCCGGACTACGCCATGGAACGCCTGTGGCAAGCCTGGTTGACCCATCGCCATTGGCTGGTGCAAGGCAGCCTCGGTGCGTTGTACGCCGACCCACGCAAACGCGAGCAACTCAAACCCGAAGCGCAATGGGAAGTCGAAGGCGGGCTGCGTCTGACGGCAGCGGATGTCTACCAGGCCTCGGTCAGTCGCAGCGACTGGTTTCGGGCCTTGAACGAATTGTTCGAACGTTACGATTTTCTGTTGCTGCCCACTGCTCAAGTGTTTCCTTTTGATGCACAAACACCGTGGCCGCGCGTCGTCGGCGGGCAGAGCATGGACACTTACCACCGCTGGATGGAGGTGGTCATCGGGCCGACGTTGGCCGGATTGCCGAGCATGAACGTGCCGGTGGGTTTCAACCCGGCCGGACTGCCGACGGGCCTGCAAATCATCGGCCCGGCCCAGGCTGACTTGGCGGTGCTGCAACTGGCGTATGCCCATGAGCAACTGACCCAATGGGTCAAGCGCCGACCGCCCGGTTGTCTGCAAAACTCTTGAGCCTGGCGGACAGGCCCGCATCTTGCTGTGCTTTGTAAAAGAGCAGCGATACGGGCTTAGGGAGTTCGAACCTATGGAGAGCAAGGCAGAAACCGGCAATGTACGTTCCGTCGAGCGCGCTCTGGCGATCGTCGAATTGCTGGGTGAGCATCAGGCGTTGGGGTTGGAGGAATTGCATTACCTGACGAGCCTGCCCAAGTCCACAGTGTCACGGATGTTGCTGACCCTGCAGGAGCAGGGCTGGATCTACCGCGGCTTGAGCGACCGGCGTTACCGCTTGTGCGCCAAGCGTCTGTATGGCGACAGCCAGCAGCGTTTCAAGCGGCGGCTGGTGGAAAACGCCGCGCCGCTGTTGCTGGAATTGAGCGAACGCACCGGGCTGGTGGCGGACTTGTCGTGTTTCGACGGCGAGCGGATCGAGGTCATGGAAAGCGCCATTCCGACGGTGCTACGCAAGCGTTATCCGAACAACTGCCAGATCGTCGGCCAGCACGCCAGCCTGTTTCATTCGGCCATGGGCCGGGCCTGCCTGGGAGAACTGGACAGCCATGAAGTAGAACGTCTGGCCGAGCGTGAGCGGTTGAATGACGAGACGCTGTTCAACGCTTCGCAAACGGCGTTGCACCAGGGGTTCGGCCAGCGCACCGAGGGTTACTGGGAATACCCGGTGCGCCTGCCGTTCCTGATTCGAGCGGTGGCTTTACCGATCCGTACCGACGGCCGGCTGGTCGGCAGCATGGCGTTGCACTGGCCGATGGATCAGGCGCCGGTGGAACGGGTGCTGAGCCTGCACCTCAACAGCCTGGCCACGACCATTGGCGATGTGCAGCAGGCGATGGCCTGATTGGAACTTGTGGCTGTTTAGAGACTCAAGGCAACACATTTCTTGCAACCTGTGTCAGGCCGGTTAAGGTTCAGCACAGGTTTACTTGCCCCCACGAGTCTTTATGTCCAAGCGGTCAGTCACCCAAACCCTCGCTTCAGTGCTGTTGGCCGGCGCTTCGCTGTCAGCCCAGGCCAATTGGTATCTGGATGGCGAGTCCTCGCGGCTGTCATTCGTCAGCACCAAAAACGCCAATGTTTCCGAAGTGCAGCGCTTTTTGGTGCTGCATGGCAAAGTCGATCCCAAAGGGCTGGCGCAGGTTGAAGTGGAACTGGATTCGATCAACAGCGGCATTCCGCTGCGTGATGAGCGCATGCGCAACAATCTGTTCGAGATCGATAAATTTCCCGAAGCATTGATCTCCACACAAATCGACCTGCGCCCGATCAACGACCTCGCCCCCGGCGCGCAACTGGAATTGCGTCTGCCGCTGACGGTCGACCTGCATGGCAAACAGCACACCTACAACGCCGAATTGCTGGCGACGCGCCTGGATGACCGGCGCTTCCAGGTGGTGACGCTGGAGCCGTTGGTGATCAACGCCGAAGACTTTGATCTGGCGCCGGGGCTGGAAGCACTGCGCAAGGTCGCCGGTTTATCGGCCATCAGTCTGTCGGTGCCGGTGGGTGCGGTGCTGATTTTCACGGCGCGCTGACATGGCCGGGGCAATTTTTCCGTGGCGTGAAGGCAACCGCTTCGAACTGCTGATCGACGGCCCGCAGTTTTTCCCGCGCATGCTGGTGGCGATAGCCCGTGCCGAGGAACAGGTCGAGTTGGAGTTGTATCTGGTGGAGGCGGGCGCCTGTGCCGAGGCCATGGTGCAAGCGTTGGTCCAGGCTGCCGAGCGCGGTGTGCGGGTGCGTTGCCTGTTCGATGATTACGGCAGCCTCGCGTTCACCCTGACCTTGCGTCAGCGCCTGACGACGGCCGGCGTGGAATTGCGCTTCTACAATCGTCTGAACTGGCGGCGTTGGGTCGGTAACTTCTACCGTGATCACCGCAAGTTGCTGCTGGTGGATCAAAGCCTGGCTGTGGTCGGCGGCACGGGTGTCACCGATGAGTTCTGGACGCCGGGCGAGGACGTCAGTGAATGGCACGAAGTGATGGTGGAAATCACCGGCCCGCTGGTGCTCGACTGGCAACTGCTGTTCGATCGCCAATGGATCGCCAACCGTCATCGCCGCGCCTGGAAACCCGCGGCGCATTTCGGCTTGCCGCGTCTGCCCCGAGTGCCCGCCACAGGGGAGGGCATGGGCCGCGTCGCCTACGCCGACGCCCGTCAGCACCGCGACATTCTGCAATCCTTGACGCGCGCACTGAACAGCGGCCAGAAGCGTATCTGGCTGGCCACTCCGTACTTTCTGCCGACCTGGAAGGTCCGCCGCTCATTGCGTCGTGCCGCCGGCCGTGGCGTCGACGTACGCCTGCTGCTGACCGGGCCACGTACCGATCACCCATCCGTGCGCTATGCCGGGCATCGCTACTACCCGCGGTTGCTCAAGGCCGGGGTGAAGATTTTCGAGTACCAGCCGTGCTTCCTGCACCTGAAAATGGTGTTGATCGACGATTGGGTGAGCATCGGTTCGTGCAACTTCGATCACTGGAATTTGCGCTTCAACCTGGAAGCCAACCTCGAAGCGCTCGACCCTGGACTGACCCGGGACGTGGCGGCGAGTTTCGAAAAGGATTTTGCCCTGAGCCAGCAAGTCAGCCTGGAAGAATGGCAGCGCCGTCCTCTCTGGAAGCGAATCAAGCAACGGGCCTGGGGATGGGTGGATCGGTTGGTGGTGAATCTGTTGGATCGAAGGGGCTGACCCTGACATTCCAGATCGTTCCCACGCTCTGCGTGGGAACGCCTCCAGGGACGCTCCGCGTCCAGTGACGCGGAGCGTCATGGGCTGCATTCCCACGCAGAGCGTGGGAACGATCAGTCCGCACAGGATTACAGCAACTCAAAACTCTGCTGCGTCAAGTCCTGGGAATCCAGGCCGATCTGCACGTTGAACTCGCCCGGTTCCGCAGCGTATTCCAGATCGTTCCCACGCTCTGCGTGGGAACGCCTCCAGGGACGCTCCGCGTC
>NZ_RCOB01000160.1:0-21912 GCF_004307665.1 Pseudomonas sp. Sample_16 | reverse complement strand
GGGGGGGAAATTGCCTTGCGCAAATCCCGCCTGCTGGCCGATGCCGGTGCGCTGCTGCGGGTGGTTGCACCTGAAATCGAACAGCAATTGCGCGAACTGGTTGCCGCCAGTGGCGGCGAGTGCCTGGTGCGTGGCTATGTCGAAGCGGATCTGGACGGTTGCGGGCTGATCATTGCCGCCACTGACGACCAAGCGCTGAACGCACAGGTCTCCGCCGATGCGCATCGGCGTTGCGTGCCGGTCAACGTGGTGGATGCGCCAGCGCTGTGCAGCGTGATCTTCCCGGCGATTGTCGATCGTTCGCCATTGATCATCGCCGTGTCCAGCGGCGGCGATGCGCCGGTGCTGGCGCGGTTGATCCGGGCGAAGATCGAAACCTGGATTCCTTCCACCTACGGTCAGCTCGCGGGGCTCGCGGCGCGTTTTCGCCATCAGGTTAAAAAGCTGTTTCCGGATGTGCAGCAGCGTCGCGCGTTCTGGGAGGAGGTTTTCCAGGGACCGATTGCCGATCGTCAACTGGCCGGGCAGGGCGGTGAGGCCGAGCGCCTGCTGCAAGCCAAGATCAATGGTGAAGCGCCAGTGGCCACCGGTGAGGTGTATCTGGTGGGTGCGGGGCCGGGTGATCCAGACCTCCTGACGTTCCGCGCCTTGCGCTTGATGCAGCAAGCCGATGTAGTGCTATACGACCGCCTGGTGGCGCCGGCGATTCTCGAACTGTGCCGTCGCGATGCCGAGCGGGTGTACGTCGGCAAGCGTCGCGCCGATCACGCCGTACCGCAGGACCAGATCAACCAGCAATTGGTGGATTTGGCAAAGCAGGGCAAGCGCGTGGTGCGACTGAAGGGCGGTGATCCGTTCATCTTCGGTCGTGGCGGTGAAGAGATCGAAGAGCTGGCCGCCCAAGGCATCCCGTTCCAGGTCGTGCCGGGAATCACGGCGGCCAGTGGTTGCGCAGCTTATGCCGGGATCCCGCTGACCCACCGCGATTATGCGCAATCGGTACGGTTTGTTACCGGTCACTTGAAGGACGGCTCTACCGATTTGCCGTGGGCCGACCTCGTCGCGCCCGCGCAAACCCTGGTGTTCTACATGGGCCTGGTGGGCTTGCCGATCATTTGCGAAGAGTTGATCAAGCATGGTCGCAGCAAAGATACCCCGGCAGCGCTGATTCAACAGGGCACCACGGTCAATCAGCGGGTGTTTACCGGCACACTGGCCGACTTGCCACGGTTGGTGGCGGAGCATGAAGTCCATGCACCGACCTTGGTGATCGTTGGTGAAGTGGTGCAACTTCGGGAGAAACTGGCGTGGTTCGAAGGGGCTCAGGGGCAACTCTGAGACCCGGGTGTCCCGATCGCTGGCAAGCCAGCTCCCACAGGTTTTGTGTTGAAACGACAAGCTTCAACATCACATAGATCACTGTGGGAGCTGGCTTGCCAGCGATGGGGCCTTGGATCGTTCCCACGCTCTGCGTGGGAATGCATCCAGTGACGCTCTGCGTCACCTCCAGAAGCGGAACGCGGAGCGTCCCCGGCGGCGTTCCCACGCGGAGCGTGGGAACGATCTGAATCTCAGGCCCTGCGCCAAACCCCTTTGCCACTCAACCGCTCGCGATCATGCGGTGCTGTGAAATCCTGCGCCGGGCCTTTGGGCACGATCCCGGTCGGATTGATGGTCTTGTGGCTGCCGTAGTAGTGGTTCTTGATGTGGGTGAAATCCACCGTCTCGGCGATTCCTGGCCACTGATAAATCTCCCGCAACCAGTTCGACAGGTTCGGATAATCGGCAATGCGCTGCAGGTTGCACTTGAAGTGGCCGTAATACACCGCATCAAAACGAATCAGCGTGGTGAACAGGCGGATATCAGCCTCGGTCAGGTACTCACCGGCCAGATAGCGGTTGGCGCCCAGCAACTGTTCCAGTCGGTCCAGTTCGGCAAACAACTCGTCGAACGCCTGTTCATAGGCCTGCTGAGAAGTGGCGAACCCTGCACGGTACACGCCGTTGTTCACCGCCGGATAAATCCGTTCGTTAAGCGCGTCGATCTCACTGCGCAACGGTGCCGGGTAAAAATCCAGGTCATTGCCGGTCAGCTCGTCGAAGGCGCCATTGAACATGCGGATGATTTCCGATGATTCATTGTTGACGATGTGCTGACGCTGTTTGTCCCAGAGCACCGGCACGGTGACGCGACCGCTGTAATCGACGGCATCGGCGGTGTAGCGCTGGTGCAGGAAGGTCAGGCCGTCGAGCTTGTCACCGGTCGAACCCAGAGCCTTGTCGAACGTCCAGCCGTTTTCCAGCATCAGCCAACTGACCACCGACACATCGATCAGGTTTTCGAGGCCTTTGAGTTTGCGCAGGATCAACGTGCGATGAGCCCACGGACAGGCGAGGGAAACGTACAGGTGATAGCGCCCTGGCTCGGCGGCAAAGCCACCGACGCCGCTCGGGCCGGGCTGGCCGTCGGCAGTCACCCAGTTGCGACGTTGCGCCTGCTCACGTTGGAACGCGCCGTCCTTGCTGCTTTCATACCACTTGTCTTGCCAGCGACCTTCAACTAACAAACCCATGTCCAGGACTCCTCAACCGATAAGCGTTGGAGAGGAGTCTATGCCGATGAGTTCGAACAAAAAGCGCAAAGTTCGGGCGTCAATGATCGATTAAATCGATTTATCCCGGGCGTTCCAGTATTTCTCAGCCGTTTCGAATGCTTGTTCACGACTCTGGCCGAGGCCGCGCAAGGCCAAAGCCATGGTCGCGATCAGGGCCATTTGCGGGTAGCTGTCGACCACATCGCCGCGCCATACGGCCTTGAGGTGTGCAGGGTCGAGACTGGAAGGTTTGACGTGACGCTGGCTCGACAGCTGCGGCCATTCCTCATCCCAGCTTGCGCCGCCGGTGGTGCCGTACAAGTGGCTGTCGGCGTCCGGGTTGATCTCGATCTCGCCGCCGTCTCCCTTGACCACGATGGCGGTGTCGCCGAGCAGACCGCTGGCATCACGATGCACGGCTTGATAACCGGGGTGGAAGATACTTTGCAAGCCGCAGCGGGCCCCCAGCGGATTGAGAATCCGCGCCAGCGAATGGATCGGCGAACGCAGCCCGAGGGTGTTGCGCAGGTCGATCATCCGTTGCAGTTGCGGTGCCCAGTCCACCAGCGGCATGAACGCCAGGCCACCGTTGTCCAGAGCCGTGCCGACCTGCTGCCAGTTGCGGCACAACGGAATCTGCAGCTCATCCAGCAATTGCTCGCTGTACAGCCGGCCCGCGGTGTGCGCGCCGCCACCGTGCATGAAAATCCGCACGCCGTTCTGCGAAAGGCATTTGGCGGCCAACAGATACCATGGCAAATGGCGCTTTTTGCCGGCGTAGGTCGGCCAGTCCAGATCCACCGCCAATGCCGGCGCTTGCAGGCGCTCGCGCAAAGCCTCGGTGAACCCGGCCATTTCCTCGGCGCTTTCTTCTTTATGCCGCAACAGCATCAGGAACGCGCCGAGTTGGGTTTCCTCGACCTTCTCATCAAGCACCATGCCCATGGCTTCGCGGGCTTCCGAGCGCGTCAGGTCGCGGGCGCCGCGTTTGCCTTTGCCGAGAATCCGCACGAACTGGGCGAATGGGTGCTCGGCAGGTGTTTCAAGGGTCAGCGCTGGATAGTCGGTCATAAGCAATTCGTCGGTTTGGGCAGGCCCGCCAGTTTCGCGGCGAGTTTGGCGGGGGTGCCTTTGAACAATCGGTTCAGGTGCAGGCTGTTGCCTTTTTCCGGACCGAGCTTCAATGCGGTGTATTTGATCAGTGGGCGGGTGGCGGGCGACAGCTGGAATTCGGCGTAGAAACTGCGCAGCAGTTCGAGGATTTCCCAGTGTTCGGCGCTCAGCTCGATGTCTTCCGCAGCCGCCAGGGCACAGGCGACTTCAGCCGACCAGTCGCTCAGTTCGAGCAGAAAACCGTCTTTGTCCAATTCGATGGCGCGTGCGCCGACCGTCAGTGCATTCATAGCCAACTGTTGACCTTGTCGTGGCGCAGCGACAGTTCGACGAAGGCCGGGTAATCGATGGCATTGGCCCAGTCAGGAACGTCGATGGCGCGGGCCTGGGCATCTTCGGCCAGGACATACAGTTGCAGGCCGCGGGCATGCAGCGTGGTGAACGGCGCGGTGCCCGGCTGCAAGGCATAGGCCGCGTCGCCGGACAGCAGCAGTGCGTCATTGCTGCCGATCAACCGCAGGCAACTGTTCAGGCGTTCGTCGCCGAAAGGGGAATGAGACAACACATGCAAAGTCGACATCAGAGAGTGATCACCTGGTCGTATCGGTCAATAAGGGCGGTGATTTCGTTGGCAGCCAGCACCCGGGCTTCTTTCAGCGATAGAGCGCTCGGGTCCAGCCCGCGCTGCGCCGTGCTGTCGGCGCAGACAAACAGTTCTTCAACGCCGAACATCGGCAAGGCCTGCAGGTTGGCGCTCAAGTCTTTCTGTTGCAAAGCCTTGGCATCCTGTCTGGTCGCGAGCTGGAACACGCCGTCATCGAGAAACAGCAAGCCGATCGGCAGATCGAAAGCGCCGCCGGCCAGCACGATGTCCAGCGCTTCCCGGGCACCGGGGCCGGACCACGGTGCCTGACGGCTGATGATCAACAAGGATTTGGCCATGTCAGGCGCCTCCGAAACAGATCAGGCGGTCGGCGTCTTGCACCGCATCATGCAATTGGCCGAGGCCGGACAATTCCCACGGTGCGCCGACGGCGACAGCTTCGCGTTGATAGCGTTTGGCTTCTTCCTCGTTCAACACACCCCGGCGCAGGGCGGCGGCGATGCACACCACGCCATCGAGTTTTTGCTCGCTGACAAAAGCACGCCATTGCTTTGGCAAGTCCTGCTCATCCTGCGGCGTCACTACGCTGCCGGACGCGTTGTGGACGCCATCCTGGTAGAAAAACAGCCGGACAATCTCGTGCCCACCGGCCAGCGCCGCTTGGGCGAACAGCAAGGCGCGGCGCGAGGAGGGCGCATGGGCGGCGGAAAACACGGCGATGGCGAACTTCATGACGGACTCGATCAGCGAAACTGCGGCCATGATAAAGCTTTATCGGCGCAGGGGCTAAGTCGATGTCGCCTGTGCGGACCTTATCGCTGGCAAGCCAGCTCCCACAGGTTATGTAGTGACACTACAATCTCAATCATTTCACAAATCCCTGTGGGAGCTGGCTTGCCAGCGATGAGACCAGAGCGGGCGATACAAAATTCAGCGTGGCATGTAGCCCAACTGCCAACGCCGCGGAATCCTCAGCGACAACACCCCCAGCGCCGCCGCCAGCAAACCACTGGCAAACAGTGCCTTGAGCCCAAAGTGGTGTTCCAGCACCGCACCGAGTATTGCGCCGGCAAACATGCCGGTCCAGGGGATCAACTGCACCCGCCAGCCGTTGCGTCGTTCGCCAAGCAGCCAGCGTCCCAACCCACGCCCGAAACGCGACAGGGCACCGGTGACGTAGGTCAGGCCGACCGGCAAACCATTGACCTGTTCCACCGCGGCGTTGAGCATGCCCATCGCGATGATCGCCGCCAGCAAGGCCGGCATTTGCGTGTTGTATGGCCATGCCGCTGCAGCGCAGAGCAGGGCGGCAATGCACAACATCAGAGGCAGCGCCCGGCGACCACCCCAGCGACTGACGATAATCCCCAGCGCGTTACCGAGGATGAACGTGGCGACGAGGATCACCAGACGCAAGGTCAAACCCAGGTCACCGGCGCTGATCGCGACGGCCATGCGTGTGGTGTTGCCACTCATGAACGAAACAAAATCGCCGCTGGCCATGAAACCGATAGCGTCGGTCATGCCGGCCAATACCGAAAGCATGGCCACCAGGCTCAGGCCGATGCGCCCGCGCCATTTCTGTGTGTGCAGGTGGCCGGGGCTGGCGTGAGTTCTGGAGGCGGAAGGCAGCATGGGCGATGGCGTCCTTGAGCGGTGGTCAGGATTTTATCCCGTACAAGTCGCAATACTCCAGCCAGTCCATGCCGGCCATTTCCGCGACCTCCCGGTGCACCTCAAGGCGCTGGGCCTCGTATTCCTGCGGTGTGGCAGAGGTCAATTGCAGGGTCAGTTCCCAGGCAAACAAACCAAGGCGCTCGGCTTCGGCTTCGAAGGCTTCATGCAAACGCTCCTCGCGAAACTGCGCGAGGGTCTCGCCTTTGGCTTGGGCCAGCAACGGGTTGAGGTGGTCCAGTTCGATGCGCAGTTCGGGGCGGTCATCGAGAAACTTGTTCAATGCCTGTTCATGTTGCAGCTCGGATGCCGCCATGGTCACTCCTCGGGAACGGATTACGAAGACTGTTTCTTGCTGGCCTTGGCCGCTGCCGCCAGACATTCGAGGGCAAACTGCTCGGTGTAGGTCATCTGGATCGGCGTGGTTTCGCCTTTGACGGTCCTCTCACCGTCGAGGATGTAGCGAATCCGCTTGTCGGTGACGCCGATCCGCTTGGCGATCCAGGAGGGCGTCTGGCCTATCTGGCTGATCAGTTTGTCAGCGTATTCAGTGGTCGGTTTGTAAAACTCGGCGTTGGGGATCATGGGGCTTCCAGTCAAGGTGCGATGCAGCGTCATGGCGCGACAGGGTGCGCGAATCGTCGCGTGGTGTCGCGTTATAAATGCAGTAAAGCAGAACGATACCCTGTGCCACGGTGATACAGTCCGCTTTTTCCTGATGAGTGAATGCAATGCGAATTCTGATGGTGGCGCTGGCCGCTACCTTGCTGGCGGGATGCGCGGGCTCGGCAATGAACGATGCGCGCACCAAAGCCCCGTACAAAACCCTGAACTCGGACAAACCGGCGAAAGACGTCGCCCAGTGTGTGCAGTTTTCGTGGCAGGACGAAACGGTATTCGGTGTTGACGCTGCTGCGTACCTGGAACCGGCCGAGAAGGGCGGCACTACGGTCTACACCCGTTCCGCGGAGTCTTTTGTGGACGTGACCACCGATGCCTCGGGCACTGTGTTGAGCTACTACGCGCAACAGGATGACTTCGTCGCCAAACGCCGGTTGGCGGCATTGGCCACTTGTCTGTGAGTTGATGCAATCCAACCGTAGGAGCAAAGCTTGCTCGCGATGAACGATAACGCGGTGTTCCTGAGAAAACGCGTCATGACCATCGCGAGCAAGCTTTGCTCCTACGGGCGTTGTGTTGGTCAGTAGCTCAAGCGCTTCTGGAAGAAAAAGTGCTTGTGTCCCGGCGGGTAGTCGGCGATGTGTCCGACTTCGCTGTAGCCGCATTTCCTGTAGAACTCCAGTGCCTGGAATTCAAAGGTTTCCAGCCACAGGCCGACGCATTCCTTTTCCCGGGCCAGGTCTTCGGCCATCTCCATCAGCTTCGTGCCCATGCCCTGGCCACGGGCCTGTTCCGGCACCGCCAGCAGGTCGATGAACAACCATTGATAAAACAACCGGGCGTAAACACCGCCAACAATCTGATCGTTGTCATCGCGTACCAGCAACGCGATGTGTTCCGGCGGCGGGCTGGCTGATTTCGAAGCATTGTAGGCGCGCAGCGGAACGAGGATCGCCTCGCGCTCTTCGTTGCTGGGGTTGGTCTTGCGTTCGATACGCAGGGTCATGGCTATATCCTTATGGCTGTGAACACTCAGCCTATCGTGCTCGACGGCAATGTTCCATCAGCGCAACGCGGGTGGAACCGTCGCCCGCGCGCGGATGTCACTGATTAAGACGCGTCTTCCCGAACGCGACCGATGAGGACAATCCGTGAATATTTTCGAAGCCTTGCGCGAAAGCCATGAACGCCAGCGTACCTATGCCAAGGCGCTGATCCAGACCAGTGGCGACACCCCCGAGCGGGTCGAGGCGTACAAACAGCTCAAGGCTGAACTCCAGGCCCATGAAACCGCTGAAGAGCGGCATTTCTACATCCCGCTGATGGAGTTCGATAACGGCGTCGACCTCAGCCGCCATGCGATTGCCGAACATCACGAAATGGACGAAATGATGGAGGAACTGGACGAAACCGAGATGTCCAGCCCGGCCTGGCTCGCGACCGCCAAGAAGCTGTCGGAAAAGGTTCATCAC
Source organism: Pseudomonas sp. Sample_16 (assembly GCF_004307665.1). Lineage (NCBI taxonomy): Bacteria > Pseudomonadati > Pseudomonadota > Gammaproteobacteria > Pseudomonadales > Pseudomonadaceae > Pseudomonas > Pseudomonas sp. Sample_16. The sequence goes on along the minus strand of NZ_RCOB01000160.1, from coordinate 13,834 downwards.
CATCTCAAGGAGGAAGAGCAGAAGTTCTTCCAGATGGCTGGTAAGTTGCTCGACGACAAGCAGAAAGAAGCGCTGGCAGGACAATACGAGAAGGAATACCAGGCGCAGCTCTCCTGAGGTATTGCTCCCCCCTGTAGGAGCGAGCCTGCTCGCGATGGATTCGCAAACACCGCGGGGATTCAGATTTCCCGCGTTATCGTTGAAGACCATCGCGAGCAGGCTCGCTGCTACAGGATTAGAAGCCAGGCAGGCGCGCTGTGGCGGGCCAATGTCCGCCCTCCAGCGTCAATAGCAGTTCTTTCGCTTCCAGCCCCCCGGCAAAACCGGTCAATTTTCCCGACGCACCGATTACCCGATGGCACGGTGCAATGATCGATAGCGGGTTCTTGCCATTCGCCGCTCCAACCGCCCTTACCGCGGTCGGGTTGCCGATCTGTTCGGCAATCTGGCTGTAGCTGCGAGTCTCGCCAAACGGGATGGTCAGTAGCGCTGCCCAAACCTGCTTTTGAAATTCCGTTCCGGAAAAATCCAGCTCCAGATCGAAGCTTCGGCGTGTGCCGGCGAAATACTCGCGCAGTTGCGCGGCGGCACGTATCAGGATCGGAGAGTCCGGCGCTTCGCTCATCGGTCCCAGGCGCACTCGGCCCGGTCTGTCGTTTTCCCAGAGGATGGCCACCAGTCTCGAACCGTTCGCCACCAGCTTCAATTCGCCAACCGGGGAAGCCAGAGTGGTGCAGGTGAAAGTCATGGCGCTAGCCCCGTCTGATTGTTGAACAGGCGTTAAGGATACTGCTTCCCCGGGGAGGCGCAATGCGCAATCCCGACCATACTTGGCTACTGCTTTTGACGAATTTTCCGACTTTAAAACAAGAAGAGACCGACTCATGAAGTACGAACCTTTTGCCAAAACGCTGATAGCGACCTCATTGGCTCTCAGCTGTCTGACGGCCAACGCGGCCTCTGTGGCCCCGGTCGCCGCTGAAAACGGCATGGTGGTCACCGCTCAGCACCTGGCCAGCCACGTGGGCGTTGATGTTCTGAAAAATGGCGGCAACGCGGTCGACGCCGCTGTCGCGGTGGGTTACGCACTTGCCGTGGTGTATCCGGCGGCGGGTAACCTGGGCGGTGGTGGTTTCATGACCATTCAACTGGCCGACGGGCGCAAGACCTTCCTCGACTTCCGCGAAAAAGCCCCCTTGGCTGCCACTGCCGACATGTACCTCGACAAGGACGGCAACGTCGTGCCGGACCTGAGCACCCGTGGTCACCTGGCTGTCGGCGTGCCGGGCACTGTTTCCGGCATGGAACTGGCTTTGAGCAAATACGGCACCAAGCCACGCAAGGAAGTCATTGCCCCGGCGATCAAACTCGCGGAAGACGGGTTTGTACTGGAGCAGGGCGATGTCGAGTTGCTGGAGTACGCCACCGACGTGTTCAAGAAGGATATCAAGGATTCCGGCGCGATTTTCCTCAGCAACGGCGAGCCGATGCAGGTCGGACAAAAGCTGGTGCAAAAGGACCTCGGCAAAACCCTGCGGGAAATTTCCGAGAAGGGCGCCGACGGCTTCTACAAAGGCTGGGTGGCCGACGCCATCGTCACGTCCAGCCAGGCCAACAAAGGCATCATCACCCAGGCTGACCTCGACAAATACAAGACCCGCGAACTGGCGCCGATCGAATGCGACTACCGCGGTTACCACGTGGTTTCGGCACCGCCACCGAGTTCTGGCGGCGTAGTGATCTGCCAGATCATGAACATCCTCGAAGGCTATCCGATGAAGGACCTGGGCTATCACTCGGCCCAGGGCATGCACTACCAGATCGAAGCGATGCGCCACGCTTACGTCGACCGCAACAGCTACCTGGGGGATCCGGATTTCGTAAAAAACCCGATCGCCCATCTGCTCGACAAAAACTACGCGACCAAGCTGCGCGAAGCGATCAGCCCGCAGAAGGCCGGGGTGTCGAAGGACCTCAAGCCTGGCGTAGCGCCCCACGAAGGCAGCAACACCACCCATTACTCGATCGTCGACAAATGGGGCAACGCGGTGTCGGTGACCTACACCCTCAACGACTGGTTCGGTGCCGGGGTCATGGCCAGCAAGACCGGGGTCATCCTCAACGATGAGATGGACGACTTCACCTCGAAGATCGGCGTGCCCAACATGTACGGTCTGGTGCAGGGCGAGGCCAATGCCATCGCGCCGGGCAAGGCGCCGTTGTCGTCCATGAGCCCGACCATCGTCACCAAGGACGGCAAAGTGGTGATGGTGGTGGGTACGCCGGGTGGCAGCCGGATCATCACGGCCACTCTGCTGACCATGCTCAACGTCATCGACTACGGCATGAACATCCAGGAAGCGGTCGATGCACCGCGATTCCACCAGCAGTGGCTTCCGGAGGAAACCAACCTGGAAACGTTCACCACCAGCCCGGATACGGTGAAGATCCTCGAAAGCTGGGGCCACAAGTTTGCCGGCCCGCAGGATGCCAACCACCTGGCGGCGATCCTGGTTGGCGCGCCGTCACTGGATGGCAAACCGGTGGGCAAGAACCGTTTCTACGGGGCCAACGATCCACGGCGTAACACCGGCTTGTCGCTGGGTTACTGAGGGTTGTGTTCGAGGGGGGACGGACTTATGTTCGTCCCCTGCCACTCTGAATGTTCAAGGAAGGAATCATGACCACCGCATTGTTAATCATCGACGTCCAGCAGGCTCTGTGTTCAGGCGAATACGAGTGCTTCGAGATCGGGCGTGTCATCGATACCATCAACGAGCTTTCTGCGCGTGCGCGCAATGCCGGAGCTCCGGTGGTGATTATCCAGCACGAAGAAGAAGAGGGCAGTCCTTTTGCTCATGACACCGCTGGCTGGCAACTGGCTGAAGGCTTGGCGACTGCGGCCACGGATTGGCGCGTACGCAAGACCACCGGTGATGCGTTCTATCAGACCAACCTGCAAAAACTGCTGCCGGTGCAGGATTTCGATCGCTTGGTCATCTGCGGGCTGCAAACCGATTACTGCGTCAACGCCACCGTGCGCCAGGCATTGAAACTGGGTTACGACGTGGTACTGGCGGCGGATGCACACTCCACCGTCGACAACGGTAACCTCACCGCCGAAGACATCATTGCCGAGCACAACAAGGATCTGGCGCACTTGACCGGCTCGGTAGCGCGGATCGATGTGATCCCGGCTGCCGAAATTCACTTCTGAAAAAACCGAATTTCCCTGAAGGCGCTAGCAGGCTCGCGATGGTGGTGTGTCAGTCGCTGCAGACGGTGAATGTGCCCCCCTCATCGCGAGCAGGCTCGCTCCTACAGGTCCCCGGTCTTGATTGACGCATCAGGTCGCACAACTCAGGGCGAACCGAAGATATCCATGAGCAGTGCGTTGCTGGGAGACGCGACTATCGCAAAACAGGCAGGCACGCCTGTTGCCGAAACACAAAAGCCTGAATAAGATACATCCGCAATAGCGTCTGCACTCGATGGTACGGTGCAAACCGGGAAGGCACAGGTCATCGGGCTCGTGCGCCTGGATGTGATGAACGGATGTTGGTCGGAAATGGACTTGTCACTCACAGGGTTTCACCCATTTCCAATCTGGCCAACAACGTACTTGCTTCGAAAGGGGGCAGCCGTTCATGGATGTTCTCGCACCGTTCTACCAATACCTGTTTCGCTGGGTGATCGCGCCTGTCAGCGAGCGGTTCCTCGGTCTGTTCGACCTCAATGGCCGCCTCTGTGTGGCATTCCTTTTCATCTCTTATGTCGTTGCCTATGGGTTGTTCCGTTTCAGGAAGCCCCGGGGCCTGACCAATGCACGCACGTTCTGGCAATTCATCGGCGGTAACCGTGTGCATTTTCATCCTTCGGCATTGCTCGATTACCGCTATTACTTTGTGCGGGCGATCCTCAAGGTCATGCTGGTCGTGCCCGTGGTCGGGCTGGTTGATCCGTATGTTCTGCGTTCCGGCGATTACATCCGTTTTTTCACGCACCTGTGGGGCGCACGGGTGCAGGTGGAGGAACATCTGGCGCTGTCCTTGCTCTACGGGCTGGGCGTTTTTTTGCTACAGGACTGCATTCATTACTGGGTACATCGTGCCTTTCATTCCCGTTATCTGTGGGCGTTTCACAAGGTTCATCATTCGGCGTCGGTGCTGGTTCCGGTGACGGCCAGTCGCGTGCATTTCAGCGAGATAATAGTCGGGCGGTTGATTGAAATCGTTTTCATCAGCGCCTTCGCCGGCGTCTTCTGGTATGCCTGTGGCGGGGAGATCAGCCGCTACACACTGTTTGGTGTGACCTACATGGTGTTCATCCTCAATGCGCTGGCGGCAAACCTGCGTCACAGCCATGTCTGGCTTTCGTTCGGACCGGTAGTCGAGCATGTGCTGAACAGCCCGGCGCAACACCAGATTCATCACAGCGATGCGCCTCGACACTTCAACAAAAACTACGGGGTCAACTTGTCGCTCTGGGACTGGATGTTCGGCACGCTCTACGTCACGCAGTCAAAACCCGAATCCATCCGGTTTGGCACCGGTGAAGCGGACGAGCGTTACCTGACCCTCTACAGCCTGATCGTCATGCCGTTCGTGGAAACTGCAGCAAAGCTGCGCCAGGCAAAGTGCAGTCCTTTGGTCAGCGAGGCGGAAGCTTCCAGTGTTCACGCCACTGCTCGTACTGTGCCTCGGGCAATTGCACCAGCAGTGGGGAACGGCGCGGGTCGAGCCAGTTGAACAACCGCGCGATGTCTTCCGCGGCCATTGCCGTGCAGCCTCGGGTCGGTGTCGTCTGGCCGCGCCAGATGTGCAGGAAGATGCACGAGCCTGCGCCGGGGATGGCCGGTGTGTTGTGTTCGATGAAAATGCCCTGGCGATACAAATCGTCTTTGCGGCGCATGCGTTCGGCGCTGGTCCAGTCCCCGGCGAGTGTCCCGTTGTCGACCAGTTGGTTGTAGCGCGACGACTGGCTGTCATCCACGCATTCGAGGGTTTGCGTCAGTGCGAGATACGGCAGGCGGGTGGCGGCAGAGGTGTCATAGCCGAACGCGGTTCCCAGTTTGAACACACCGGCCGGGGCCTTGCCATCGCCTTCCTGTTTTACCGGTCCCGAGGGGTCCTTCACGACAATCATGCCTTTGCCCCAGCCCATGCCGTGTTTTCCGAGCACCACGGGAAACGCCGCTTCGAATTTTTCAAAGCTGTCGCCGTGCCGTTCATAGCGTTGCGCGATGCCCTGGATGGCATCCCAGTTTTTGCTGGTGACCACAATCAGCTGATCGCTGTCGTCGAGTACCTGGGCCACGACTGCAGCGGGCAGCAACAGCACCAGAAACGACCAGGCCTTGATCAGATTGTTCATGGTGCAAGCGGGGTAATGGGGAAGTCCATGACAGTCTTCAATGACGGGTCCCGGGTATACGTGAAGTGCCACCACTCGTTGGCGTAGCCGGTAAACCCTTCCTTTTCCATGGCACGGCTGAGTCGCTGGCGATTGTCCCTGGCCGCCGCGCTGATCAATGGAGAGTCAGTATGGGCACGTTCATCAAAACAATCGAACCCGGTGCCCATGTCGACGGCGCCGTCGTGCCAGCGCTGGCCAACGTCGGCGGTGCAATCGACCGGTGTGGCGGCAGGTGTCCAGTTGTCTGCGGGCAGCACGCCGGGACCGGTCATGGTCAGGTCGACGGTGCCGCCCCGTGAGTGGTTGGAGACCCGCGCCACGTAACCCAGGCGCCAGAAGTCCTGCTTGTCTACCCGCGGGTAGAATTCGGCCTTGCGCGGGTCGCCCGGTTCGTTGGCGAAACGTCCCATGTCGGCCACTGCACGACGGGGGCGGTAGCAGTCGAAGACTTTCAGGCCGTAGCCCTCGGCCTTGAGCGCCGATTGCACCCGTGACAGCGCTTTGGCTGCATCCGCCGCCAACAGGCACTCGGCTGCCTGATAGCCATCCAGCGCATGACCGGTGAAGTTATGGGCGCCGGCATACCGGATGTCCTGCTCAATGCCGGGATCGACGTTGCGCAGATACACCATGTGTTCAGGTTTCGACTCGTCAGCCATGCACGGCAGCGCAAGGCTCAGGCATAGCATCCACAGACCGGGAAAACGCGACATCGGCAACGGCTCCTTGATGACCCATCACTTCATAATGGCTTGAATCGCACTTCACCTCCACAGGTCACGCAACCGGTAGGAGCAAAGCTTGCTCGCGATAGCAGTCTTGCAGTCAACATCTGTGCTGAGTGTGGCGCCGTCATCGCGAGCAAGCTTTGCTCCTGCAGGTGGTCAGGGGCTGCTAGGCTGTTAATCCTCGAGACCGCAATGGAGCATCCTCATGGCTATCCAGGCCCTGCGCGCCGACGCATCCCACATCGATATCATTGCCCCATTGTTCGACGCCTACCGGGTTTTTTACCGTCAGCCAACAAACCTGCCTCAGTCCCGTGACTTCATCGCCGAGCGTATTGCCCGGGACGAATCGGTGATCTTCATTGCCGTAGACAGCGACGGAGCAGCATTGGGTTTCGTGCAAATGTTCCCGACATTTTCCTCAATCGACGCGCACCGCACCTGGTTGCTTGGCGACCTGTTCACCACACCGGACGCTCGGGGCAAAGGCGTCGGTACGCTGCTGCTGAACACCGCCCGCGACTTTGCCCGGTTGAGCGGTGCCAAGGGCATGACCTTGGAAACCGCTACCGATAACTTCAGCGCCCAGCGTTTGTATGAGTCTTTGGGTTATGTACGCGATGGCGGTTACTACACCTACTGCCTCGATCTGCACCAAGGTTGAGCCCAGGGCTGTCGACGCCCTCCAAGGGATGGTGACGCCGACAATCGTCTGCCGGTTATTTACACCGGGGTGCCGAACACCGGGCGCAAGAAGCTGCGCTCATAGCTGAGGATGCAGCGGGTCTCTTCGGCGTATTTGAACGCGGCGATGCACTCCGGATCGCTCATGGACTGTTGCCGATAGCTTTCGTAAGCCGCCAGGCTCGGGAAAGTGAACAGGGCCATGGCGATGTTGTTGGCACCTTCGGACGGCAAGAAGTAGCCGTGATGCTGGCCGCCGAATTTCTCCACCAGCGGTATCCACAATTTCCCGTAGTGCTCGAACGCTTCGAGCTTGTACGGGTCCAGCACATATTTGAGGTAGCAGGTGACCATCGGTTTTTCTCTCAGTCGGGGTTAATGATTTTTTTCTGTCGGCTGCGTCAGCCCGGATGCTGCTCCCGGGCGGCGCGAGCAAATTCGATGAAGGCTTTGAGCGTCGCCGGCACATGCCGTCGGCTCGGGTAGTACAGGTGCAGGCCCGGGTAGTAGGGGCACCAATCGCCCAGCACCTGGATCAGCCGGCCGTCGGCGACAGGCACCTTGACCATCTCTTCGAAAACGTAAGCCAAACCGACGCCCTGCAGCGCCGGGCCGACCATCAGGCTGACGTCGCCTAAGGTCAGCGGCCCGTCGATTTCGATTTCCTGGGCGATGCCGCCCCGTTCGAACTCCCAGCGATACAGCGAACCACTGGGGAAGCGATGGCGGATGCATGGCAGGCCATGCAAGTCCTCGGGTTTTTGCGGAATGGCATGTTGCTTGAAGAATTCGGGCGAGGCCACCACCACCGAACGCATGTAGGTACCGATGGGCAGCGATACCATATCAGCTTCAAGACGCGCACCGAACCGCACCCCGGCGTGAAACCCCTCCGACACCACGTCGACCAGACCGTCATCGGCGACGATCTCCAGCTTCACGTCCGGATAGGCTTGCAGAAATTTCGCGGCCAGGGGCAGCAGCACCAACTCCGCGGCCTGGCGGCCGGCGGTGATTCGCAGGTTGCCGGAGGGTTTGTCGCGAAAGTTGTTGAGGTCTTCGAGGGCGTCGTCGATGTCGCGAAACGCAGGCTTCAATCGCGCGAACAGACGTTCACCCGCCTCGGTCAGGCCGACGCTGCGGGTGGTGCGATTGAACAACCGCACACCGAGCCGGTTTTCCAGGGTCCGTACCGAATGGCTCAGCGCGGAAGGCGTCAACCCCAGCTCCACCGCCGCCCGGCTGAAGTTCAGGTGAGTGGCCACGCTGAGGAAGGTCGTAAGGTCGGCCGCAGAAGGAACTTTCATTTGTGAGTGCCTTTCACAAAGCCATGCAAAATTGCTGGGATTATCACATCAGTAATCGAGTTTTACAGTGGCGTCAACTCATCAAGAAGGCCCGGCAATCACGCTCGGGTCGTTGTCAGGAGGCGTTGAAATGCGTACTTGGTTGATTACTGGAGCTTCCCGTGGTTTTGGTACCCTCATCGCAGAACAGGCTCTGCGTGCCGGCGACGCGGTGATTGCCACCGCCCGTAAACCCGAAGAAATCATCGCCCGGCTGGGCGATCATCCAAACCTGCTGGCTGTGCGCCTGGACGTGACTCGCGAAGAAGAAGCGCATCAGGCAGTCGCCGAGGGCATCAAGCGTTTTGGCCGCATCGACGTGCTGATCAACAATGCCGGTTTCGGCGTGTTGGGGGCAGTCGAAGAAACCAGCGCCAGCGAGACCGAGCGACTGTTCGCCACCAACGTGTTCGGCGTGCTCAACGTGACGCGTGCAGTACTGCCGCACATGCGCCGCCAGCGTGCCGGGCATGTGATCAACATCTCTTCGATTGGCGGCTACCAGGCCTACATGGGTTGGGGGGTCTATGGTTCCACCAAGTTTGCGGTGGAGGGCATTACCGAAGCGCTGCATCAGGAACTGGCGCCGCTGGGCATTCATGCCACGGTGGTCGAACCGGGCTTCTTCCGCACGGATTTCCTCGACGAACAATCGCTGGTAAAGACCGCGCTGGAACTGCCGGACTACGATGCAACCGTCGGTGCGATGCGCAAGCATGCCGAGGCGGCCAACCATGCGCAGCCGGGTGATCCGGTGAAATTCGCCGAGGCCATGCTCGCCCTGGTCAATGCACCGAAGCCACCGCAACGTCTGGCGCTGGGCAGCGACACCATTGCGAGGATTGAAGCGAAGAACCGCTTTGTCGCCGAGGAACTGGCCGAGTGGAAAGACCTGGCGCTGTCCACTGACTTCAAGGATTGAAGCCAAATTACAAACCGCTTGAAGCAAATAACCTGTGGGAGCGAGCCTGCTCGCGATAGCGGTAGATCAGTCAACAGTGATGTTGAATGTTCCTCCGCCATCGCGAGCAGGCTCGCTCCCACATTATGTATTTCAGCGACATTCCATGCAGAAGTAAGGCATGACGTCGGAGCTGGCATCGTAACCATTGCTGCCATCGGCGTAATGGTTGTGCAGCAATCGGTCGGAACCGCCTTCTGCTACACGTGTGCCGCGCATCGAGTTGTAGCCCGCCGCGACGTTGTTCTGCTTCAGTCGATCGGAACCGTCCGAGGCCAGTTGCCGTTCTCGGAGACGATCCGCACCACCTTCGGCAAGTCGACGTTCCTGTAGCCGATCCGCGCCATTTTCGGCGAGCCGCCGTTCTTGCAGACGGTCGGCACCACCCTCGGCGAGCCGCCGTTCTTGCAGGCGATCCGCGCCGCCCTCGGCAAGTCGACGTTCTTGCAGGCGATCCGCACCACCCTCGGCGAGTCGCCGTTCCTGCAAGCGATCAGCGCCGCCTTCAGCCAGTTGTCTTTCCTTGATACGGTCGGGCGCGCCTTCGGCAACGTTGTGGGCGGCGGTGCCGGCACCGGTTGTCGTGGCTCCCGCTTCGGCCGCTTGAGTGTTCGCCGCGATGCAACCGAGAGCCGAAAAGAGGGCAATGCCTAACGCGAGTTTGGGGGTGTTCATCATGTTCACCTGGTGGGTCACGGGGTTGTTCACATTCAAGCAAGCCATCTTAATTGGCTTAAAAAACACGTCACTCATGCATAGGTTGGGCAGGCGAACATCTAGGTGTTAAAGATTCATACTCAGGTATGCCAGCGATCCCGGTCATGCTCAAATGGCGAGCATTTTTTATCGCAGGCGACGGTGGAACGGGGTGTACATGAACAAAACGGCGGTGTTGGCGCTCGTCCTGAGCCTCGGATGGCTCAGCATGCAAGCGCAGGCGGCGGGGGACGCCGAGGCGGGCGGCAAACTGTTCAAGCGAGTGTGCGGTGGCTGCCATCAGGTCGGGGAGTCCGCGAGAGCGTTTTTTGGGCCGCAGCTCAATAATGTGATCGGGCGAGTTGCCGGGAGTACCACGGACTATCAGTACTCCGAGGCCATGAAATCATCTGGAATCGTCTGGACCCGGGAGAAACTGGCGGCGTATATCGAAGATCCGAAGGCTGTGGTGTCGGGGACGCGGATGATTTTCTGGGGGATCAGTGATCAAGAGAAAATTGATGATCTGTTGGCGTATCTGGAGAGGTTCGGCGCGCCTTGAAGGTGGGTGTATATCCGTTGCTTGGGTAAGCGCGGCGGCCAGACTGGTCGCATGACCGCCCTTAAATCACCTCCAATGATTACTTTTTGTCGGCCACCGCTTGTGTGTCATCGATGAGCGTCAGGCACCGTGATCAGGTTGAGCAAACCTGACCGGAGCCTAATAATGATAAAAAAACGCTCGGCCACCGCCACAGTCCGCCAACGACTGCACCGGCCTGGCCACACCCGCCCGCAACCCCTTGCGCTGGCGATCATTGCGGTACTGACGGGACCCGCCTGTGCGACCACGTTCGATATCAACGAAGACTGGAGCCTGTCGACCAAGACCACGCTGAGCCTGGGTAGTAGCTGGTCGACGCAAAATCCCGACAAGAGCCTCATGACCCGCGCCAACGCCTTGCAAGCCCAAGGCGTTCAGGCCAATGGCACGAGCGTGAGCGCCGACGACAACCGGCTGAATTTCGAGCGGGGCGACCCCATCTCGCAGATCTTCAAGGGCCTTACCGATTTCAGCCTCGATGGCCAGGGGCAGGGCGCGTTCATCCGCTTCAAATATTGGTACGACCACGCCTATGAAACCCGCAACGGTCGGTTCAAGGATTTCGACGATTCGGGCTGGGACGATCTGTCGAAGTTCAAGGGGTTCGAGATGCTCGATGCCTATGTCTGGAAAGACTTCCAGTTGGCCGATCATCCGCTGAACGTGAAAGTCGGCAATCAGGTGTTGTCCTGGGGCGAGTCGCTGCTGATCCAGAACGGCATCAACGTGATCAACCCGCTGGACGTCTCGGCGTTCAACCGTCCTGGCGTCGAGATCAAGGAAGGCCAGTTGCCGGTGGAGATGGTGTCTTTCAGCTTTGGCCTGTCGGACACCACCAACCTCGAAGGTTTTTACCAATACAACTGGCGCCCCAGCGTTCTCGACGGTTGCGGCACATTTTTCGCCAGCAGCGATGCGATACAGAAAGGTTGCGGGCCGTTGTACCTGAGCCAGGTGTTGACCGATCAGCAGATGCAGGCCAGCGGTTTGTACGCGCCGTCGCGGGGTAATGAATCGCCGTCGGACAACGGTCAATTCGGTTTCGCTTTGCGCCAGATGATCCCGGCGCTCAACGATGCCGAAGCGGCGGTTTACTTTATCAACTACCACTCACGCCTGCCGTATTTCACCCTCAATGCGAAGAACACCGCCGTACGCGGTACGTTCCCTGGCGGCGTTCAACCGCCGACTTATGCCGCGGCGTTTCCGGAAGATATTCGCCTGTACGGCATCAGCCTCAACGGTGTCGAGCCCAACAGCGGAATTTCCCTTGCCGGCGAGCTGAGCTACCGGCCGAACATGCCGCTGGCGATCAACGCGCCGGACATCAACGTTGCAGTGATCACCGGGGCGGCAGGCAGCTCCTGGGTGCAGTTGCCGACGGGGTTCAACATCAATCGTGGCGACCGTTACGACGGCTGGGAGCGCAAAGGCGTCTGGCAGGCGACCGCCTCGGCGACCCAGGCCTTCGATAACATTTTGGGTGCCACACGCCTGAGCCTGTTCGGTGAGGCTGGCGTGGTGCACATCGATGATCTGGGCGACGAGCGCCTGGGTCGCAACTCGGCATTCGGCCGCAGCTCCACGCGCAACGGTACGCCGTGCAACACCGCGGCGTCGGGCGTGACCAACCAGTACTGCACCGACAAGGGTTTCGCCACCGATTGGTCGTGGGGTTATCGCTTGCGCGCCAGCCTGGAATACAGCGATGTGCTGCCGGGCATCAACCTGATTCCGGCCGTCAACTGGCGACATGACGTCGAGGGTTATTCCTACGATCCGCAAGGGCCGTTCCAGGAAGGCCAGCAAGCGCTCGGCGTCAGCCTGACCGGCGTCTACATGAACGATTACAGCGTGGAACTGGCCTACAACGCCTTCTTCGGTTCCAACGACTACAGCACCCTCGACGACCGCGACTTCGCCTCTGTCAGCTTCAAGGCAGACTTCTAAGGAGAATCATAATGCGTATGCAATTGTGCGTGCTGGCCCTGGCCTGCACCGTAGGCCTGGCTCAGGCCAAAGGCACCGATTCGGCTGCTCTGGGCAAAACTCTGACCCCGATGGGTTCGGAGATGGCGGCCAATGCCGACGGCAGCATTCCGGCCTGGACCGGAGGCCTTGGCGCCAACGCCGGTATCGTCGATAGCAAGGGCGGTTACAGCGATCCATATGCCGCCGAGAAACCGTTGTTCACCATCACGGCAAAGAACGTCAGCCAGCACCAGAAGTTTCTCAGCCCGGGTCAAATTGCCTTGTTCAAGCGTTTTCCCGACAGCTACAAAATGAACATCTACCCGAGCCACCGCAGCGCCAACCTGCCCAAGGACGTGCTCGCGGCGAGCCGTGACAATGTAGCCAAAACCAGCATGGCCGACGGTGGCAATGGCTTGCACGACTATGCGCGGGGCATTCCGTTTCCACTGCCCACCGAAGGCCTCGAGGTGATGTGGAACCACATGACCCGTTATCGCGGTGGCAGTTACGAGCGCATCAGCAGTGCGGCATTGGTGCGTGAAAACGGCGCCACCAGTTACGTGCGTAATCAGTCGCTGATCAACTTCGCCGACACGGTGGGCGGGCTGGAGGCAAACTCCAACATCCTGTTCATGTTCAAGAGCCGCGTATTGGAACCGGCGCGTTTGTCCGGGGAAGCGGTGCTGGTGCATGAGCCGATCGATCAGGTCGCCGAGCCGCGTTCGGCGTGGCAATACCTGCCGGGTCAGCGACGGGTGCGCCGTGCACCGATGATCGCCTACGACAACAGCGCCCGTTACAGCAACGGCCTGATCACCGCCGACAACATCGACGGCTACAACGGTGCGCCGGATCGTTTCGACTGGAAACTGGTGGGCAAGCAAGAGCTGTACATCCCTTACAACAGCTACAAGATCGGCAGCCGCGACATCAAGTACGACGCTGTGATCCAACCCAACCATATCAATCAGGATCTGGCTCGTTACGAGAAGCATCGGGTGTGGGTGGTCGAAGCGACCCTCAAGCCCGACGCGCGACACATCTATGCCAAGCGCCGGTTCTATGTCGACGAAGACAGTTGGCAGATCGCCCAATCAGACCAGTACGACAGCCGCGGCGAACTGTGGCGCAGCGGTGAACTGCATGCGATTCAGCAGTACGACCACGGCTTCACCTACAACGTGCTGGAAACCTCCTATGACCTGATTTCCGGACGTTATTACGCCGGTGGCCTGGCCAACGAAGAGACCGAGCCGATGCGTGTCGGCTTTGCTGCCAAGACCGACGACTACACCCCGTCGGACCTGCGGCGCTGGGCCAAGTAACCCTTTTTTGTCGATCGTTCCCACGCTCCGCGTCGTCGTTCGATCGTTCCCACGCAGAGCGTGGGAACGATCATTCATCACCCTTAAGGAGATCTATCCGT
>NZ_RCOB01000158.1:3038-22848 GCF_004307665.1 Pseudomonas sp. Sample_16 | reverse complement strand
ACGGCTGGAGCTGGCTTTGCTTTGCTGTTGGATGCTTTTACGCGCATGGCGGCCATTAACCTGTAGAAAATTAACTTGGCCAGGCATCGTACAGGAAATGCCTGCAATTTGCTTGGCAAATATCCCCTGAAGCATTCGATGTACAGGAAAAATAAACGGCGGTTAATTGTTGGAGTTTTTTCCTAAGTCGCTGTTTTAAATAAAAACAACTCTCGAAAAAAGCGTTTTATGCTCTGCTTGGGGCGCATGAAAGTGGGCAGATCGATCAGACGAGCGGCCAGCGGTCGTGGCCGAACCCAGAAAAATTGCGGCCTTCAGAGGTTTTTCTCCCACCACCCGACCGCCCACCGAACGCGGCCCGCAAAACCGGGTAGAATGCCGCCACGTAATGAGGGTATTGGACATGGCTTTAGTCGGGCGTTACAACAGTTTGCAAGTGGTTAAACACACTAACTTCGGTTTATATCTGGACGGTGGTGCGGACGGCGAAATTCTTTTGCCGAATCGTTATATTCCAAAAGATGTTCCAAGCGAAGATGAAGACTGGCTCAACGTATTTGTATATTTGGACAGCGATGACAAACTCATCGCAACAACTGAAAAGCCGAAAGTTCAAGTCGGTGAATTCGCCAGTTTGAAAGTTGTTGAAGTCAACAGCATTGGGGTGTTCCTGGATTGGGGCTTGCCGAAGGATCTGTTGCTGCCGTACTCGGAAGAAAAGCGTCAGATGTCAGCGGGTGAATACGCCGTGGTGCACGTCTATCTCGACAAGCACACTCGCCGCATCACCGCGACGGCGCGTCTGGACCGCTACCTGGACAAAACTCCGGCCAACTACACGCCCGGCCAGGAAGTTGATCTGCTGGTTGCCGAAGCCACGGACATGGGCTTCAAGGCAATCATCAACAACAAGCACTGGGGCCTGATCCACAAGAACGAAATCTTCAAGTTCATGCGCGCCGGCAAAGAAGAGAAGGGCTTCATCAAGGAAGTTCGTGCCGATGGCAAGATCAGTCTGAGCCTGCAACCGGTTGGCCAGGAAGCGGCGACCAGCCTGAACTCGAAGATCCTCGCCAAGTTGCGTGAGAACAACGGCACTTTGCCAGTCAGCGACAAAAGCGACCCAACCGTTATCAGCAGCATGTTCGGTGTCAGCAAAGGCAACTTCAAGAAGGCCATTGGTGCGTTGTACAAGAACGGCCAGATCGTCATTCATGCCGATCGTATTGAGCTGAGCTGATTGCTGCTTGTAGTCAACACTTCAGGGTGTTGCCTGCGAGGTCACCCTACAGCCTGAAATCCGCCCCGGCACCGCTTGGCCAACAAGCAGGCCGGGGCTTTGCTTTAACTGTCGAGCCACCGCCATGTTTTGTGATGTCGAGGTTTCAAGGTGAGCGCCACCCGGCGCAGCGCCGATGGATTTGCCCTGCAGGTGATGCTGGGGTTGTGCCTGGTCTGGGGTGTTCAGCAGGTGATGATCAAGTGGGCGGCACCCGACATCGCGCCGGTCATGCAGGCGGCAGGGCGGTCGGGCATGTCTGCATTGCTCGTAGGACTGTTGATCTGCTGGAAGGGCGGTTGGGACCAGGTCGGCTCCACGTGGCGCGGCGGGCTGTTGGCCGGTGCCTTGTTTGGCCTGGAGTTTTTCTTCATCTCGGAAGGCCTGCAACTGACCACTGCAGCGCACATGTCGGTGTTTCTTTATACCGCGCCGATCTTCACGGCGTTGGGCGTGCATTGGTTATTGCCCAGTGAGCGTTTACGGCCGGTGCAATGGCTGGGGATTATTCTGGCATTCATCGGGATCGGCACCGCGTTTGCCGGTGGGGTTTCGTGGGATAACCTCGATCGCCGCATGCTGCTCGGTGACGCGCTGGGCGTACTGGCCGGTGCGGCCTGGGGCGCGACGACAGTAGTGGTGAGGGCTTCGCGGCTGTCTGAGGCGCCCGTGACACTGACGTTGTTCTATCAATTGGTAGTCGGGTTTGTCGGCCTGCTTTTGATCGCGCTGCTCAGCGGTCAAATCACCCATGTCAGCCTGACTACCGTGGCGGTCACCAGCGTGCTGTTCCAAGGTGTGGTGGTGTCGTTCTTCAGCTATCTGATCTGGTTCTGGCTGCTGCGCCGTTATCTGGCGGCAAACCTGGCGGTGTTTTCGTTCATGACGCCGCTGTTCGGTGTCACGTTCGGCGTGTTGCTCTTGGGCGAAGAGCTGAGCCTGAACTTCGTGATTGGCGCGGTCCTGGTGTTGTTGGGCATCACCTTCGTCAGCGCTGAGCAGTGGGTTCGCCGCCGACTGCGCAGGGTGCTGGGTCAAAGCTGAGCGAAGAAGACAGGCAACCGTCAGGCCGGGATTGATTGACTTTCTTCATGGATGAACAATAGTGGCTGAGTTGTTCATTTTTGGAGAAAGGTGTGGAATTCAGTCAGTTGCGGATCTTCCAGGCGGTGGCGGAGGAAGCCTCCATCACCCGTGCCGCCGAACGCCTGCACCGGGTGCCATCCAACCTGTCGACACGACTCAAGCAGCTCGAAGAACAACTCGGCGTTGAATTGTTCGTACGCGAGCGTCAGCGGCTGCAGTTGTCGCCTGCGGGAAAAGTCCTGCTGGACTACACCGCCAGGTTGTTCGCCTTGCACGACGAAGCCCATACAGCGGTGCAGGGCGGTCAACCGGCCGGCGACTTCGTTCTCGGCACCATGTACAGCACTGCTGCGATTCATCTGCCGGCGTTGCTGGCCCGCTATCACCGGCGCTACCCGGCGGTGAACCTGCAAGTGCAGTCCGGACCCAGCGGTGAGCTGCTGGAAGGTTTGCTCACCGGCCGCCTCGATGCGGCACTTGTGGATGGGCCGCCAGAGTTGGCAGTGATCGACGGCGTGCTGTTGTGTGAGGAACGACTGGTGCTGATCAGCGAAGCCGACCACCCGCCGGTGCGTAGCGCGCGTGACGTGGAAGGGCGTTCGGTATTCACCTTTCGCCAAGGGTGCTCTTATCGGATGCGCCTGGAGTCCTGGTTCTCTCACGATCACGCGGCCATGGGCCGGGCGATGGAAATCGAGTCCTACCCGGGGATGCTCGCGTGCGTGATTGCCGGCTCCGGCGTGGCATTGATGTCGGAGTCGATGCTGGCCAGCCTGCCGGGGCGTGAAAGCGTAGCGGTGCACCCGCTCCCCGAGCCTTTTGCCAGCGCAACCACATGGCTGATGTGGCGCAAGGGCATGGTGGGGGCCAACCTGAATGCGTGGATCGAGGAACAGCAAGCGGTCTATCCGTCGGCGCAAAGCCAGGCCCGGGCGATTGCATGATTTAATGGCGCTCGATTGTGATCCATTCAGTAACAGATCATTGCCACTTTGGGCGAGCATTGCTCAGGACTTCGGACTATTATCAGTGCGAAGGGGCTACAGAATTTTGGCCGCTCGGCACTACCCTGAAGGGGGCATCATGAAAGAGAAAATCCAAAATTGGCTGCACGACCTGGGTGTCGCACTCGGTCTGATCGAACCGCCTCTGCAACCTGTGCCCATCCGTACGGACGACGAACAGCGTCGACGCCAGCAGCGCCGCCGGTAGTCCTGCAGGAGCGAGCACGCTCGCAGTGGACGTTGACAATGCTGTCGGCTGCCTGAAAGTACGTGGCGCTTGGAGTTTTTTGCGAGCAGTTTCGCTGCTACAGGTGCGCGTACAAGGCATAGGGCGGTGATCAGGCTGTCAATGCCGCCCGATCTCAATTAAAAACCGACTCAGGTCATTTGCCGTTCTGGCGGTCTTTAGCATCGTGTCTTCTTCGGCGGTAAAAGCCGTCAAACCGAATTTATCTTCCAGATGGAAGATCAAATCTTCGATATCCGCTTTATCCAATCCCAACTGCGCCAGACTGGCGTTGTCGTCGAAGTCATCCCGGCCTTCCAGCAAGCGGCTGATGAATTGATGCACGGCGGCACGCACGGCTGCTTTGTTCATGGGGACACGCCAAATCGATTGTCGTCCCTGCTGGATGGGTTCCTGGTATTGAGTACAGCAGGCTTGCGCCATGCTGGTGTTACCACTCGTCAATCACGTGGCTCTGCATACGACATTTTCTCCAGGCGAAAAAAAACGGGTGAGGCAACCGACGCCACACCCGTCGAAGAAAACATCAATTCGTTGTGTTCAGCTTAGGCAGCGCTGGCCAGTGTCACCGGACGACGGGACAGCAGGCTGACCACGACGAAGCTCACCAGGCCAACAGCCAGGCTGTAGTAGATCGGGGTGTTGGCATCCAGACCGTCCTTGACCATGAACACCAGCGCAGTGACGAAGCCCAGGCCCATGCTGGCGATGGCGCCGGCGGTGGTAGCGCGTTTCCAGAAAATCGCACCGATCAATGGGATCAGCATGCCACCTACCAACAAGTTGTAGGCCAGGGTCAGGGCGCTGATCACGTCGTTCACCACCAGGGCGATCCCGAGTACCACGATACCGGTGAGCATGGTGACCAGGCGGTTGAGGCCCAGGCTCGATTGCTTACCGCCACGCAGTTTCGGCAGCAGGTCTTCGGTCAGGGTGGTGGCAGCGGCGAGCAGGCCGGCGCTGGCGGTGGACATCATGGCCGCGAGTGCTGCAGCGATTACCAGGCCGCGGATACCGTCCGGCAAGGACAGTTTCACGATGGCGGCGAAGGCGTTGTTGACGTTGTCTAGATCCGGAATCAGTACGTGTGCAGCCATGCCGATCAAGGCGCAGGCCAGGCCGTAGAGGATGCAGTAGATACCGGCAGCGGTGCCGGCAACCTGAGCGACTTTGGCGGTCTTGACGGTGAACACCCGCTGCCAGATGTCCTGACCGATCAGGATGCCGAAGAAGTAGATCATGAAGTAGGTGATGATGGTGTCCCAACCAATGGTGGTGAAGCTGAAGCTCGCCGCCGGCAGTTTCAACACCAACTCATCCCAACCACCGACGCGGTACAGGCAGATCGGCAACAGGATGAACATCAGGCCAACGGTCTTGATCACGAACTGGACGATGTCGGTCAGGGTCAGCGACCACATGCCGCCGATGGCCGAGTAAACCACTACCACACCACCACCGAGCACTACCGAAATCCAGAACGGCAACCCGAACAGCACTTGCAGTACGGTGCCGATCGCCAGGATCGAGGTCACGCCGATCATCAGGGCATAGGCCAGCATGATCACCGCGCTCGCCGAGCGGGCCATCGGGTTGTAGCGTTTTTCCAGCACCTGGGTAACGGTGTAGATCTTCAGTTTCAGCAGCGGCTTGGCGAGGAACAGGTTCAACGCCACGATCCCGCAACCCAGGGCTGCGCACAGCCAGAAACCGGAGATGCCATGCACGTAGCCCAGACGCACGGTGCCCACGGTGGACGCGCCGCCCAGGACGGTGGCTGCCATGGTGCCCATGTACAGGCTAGGGCCGAGATTGCGACCGGCAACCAAAAAATCTTCGTTGGTCTTGGCCTTGCGCATGCCGTAGTAGCCGAGTATCAGCATCGCGGCGGCGTAGATGAGTACGACGAATAAATCCAAAGCCATGATGGCGTGTCTCCGATTGTCTTTTTTATGTGAGGCTGAAAATCAATTCCTGTGAATGTATTCCTGTAGGAGCGTGGCTTGCCCGCGAATGGGGTGCCGCGGTGAGTCAGCCTGACCGCGTCATCGATCTTCGCGGGCAAGCGTCGCTCCTACAGGTCATGCGTTGTCCACAGGTTCGTGCGTTTTTTTTCAGGCGACTTGCCGCATCGCCGGTTTAACGAGCGGGTCCGTGCTCTTGCTGCGTGAATCGTTCGGGCCGAACACCGCGTGCGCTTCCGGGAACATCTTGAGCAACATCAGGTACACCACCGAGGCCAGGCCCAGTGTCACCGGCAGGCTGATGTCGATGCCATCGGCCAGGTTGCCCAGCGGACCGACAAACTGCCCCGGCAGGTTGACGAAGCACAGGCCGACGGCCGCGCTCGGGATCCAGGCGCCCATGCCACGCCAGTTCCAGCCGTGGGTGAACCAGTAGCGGCCACCTTTCTCGCCACGGGTGAACACTTGCAGGTCATCCGGGCAGTAGAAACCGCGACGCGTCACCAGGCCGATGATCATGATCACCATCCATGGCGTGGTGCAGGTGATGATCAGTACGGCGAAAGTCGACACGCTCTGCACCAGGTTCGCCGCGAAGCGACCGATGAAGATGAAGGCAATCGACATCACACCGATCAGCAGCGTGGCCTTGACCCGCGACAACACCCGTGGGAACACGCTGGACATGTCCAGCCCGGTGCCATAAAGCGACGTGGTGCCGGTGGACATGCCGCCGATCACCGCAATCAAACACACCGGCAGGAAGAACCAGGTGGGCGAAACCGCCAACAGCCCGCCGACATAATTGTTGGCCGCAATGTAGTCCGGTGCCTTGATCGCCACGATCGTCGCGGTGGCGAGGCCGAACAGGAACGGAATCAGCGTCGCCAGTTGCGCGGCGATCACCGCGAGCATGATCCGGCCTTTCGGCGTTTCACGCGGGATGTAGCGCGACCAGTCGCCGAGGAACGCACCGAAGGAAATCGGATTGCTCATGGCAACCAGTGCTGCGCCGATGAACGCTGCCCAGAAACCAGCCTGACCCATGGCCACGGTACCGGCGTACTGACTGTCGAACGCCGGGGCGAACGCGAAGATGCCCAGCAGGAACAACAGGCTCGCCGCCCACACCGCGATGCGGTTGACCCACAACATGAAACGGAAACCGTAGATGCACACTGTCAGCACCAGCAGCGCGAACAGACCGTAGGCCAGGCCCAGGGTCAAGTCGGTTTCCGGCAGGTCGACCAGGCGTTTCGCGCCGCCCACCAATGCGTCCCCCGAACTCCAGACGGAGAGCGAGAAGAACGCGATAGCGGTCAACAGGGACAGGAAGGAGCCGACGATCCGCCCGTGCACGCCGAAGTGTGCACCGGAAGACACCGCGTTGTTGGTGCCGTTGATCGGACCGAACAGGCCCATCGGCGCCAGGATCAGCGCACCGAGCGCGACGCCCAGCACAATCGCCCAGACGCCCGCCTGGAAAGACAGGCCGAACAGAACCGGGAAACTGCCGAGCACGGCGGTGGCAAAGGTGTTGGCGCCGCCGAAGATCAAGCGAAACAGGTCGCTGGGCCGGGCGGTGCGCTCATTGTCCGGAATCTGTTCGACCCCGTTTGTTTCGATGCTAAGGCTTTTTTCTTTGTTGTTGTTATTCATGATCTGCTCCGATCATAAAGGCGCGCTCATCGTGTGTGAGCGTCACCTGTTTGGCTAAGGGGGTGGCAGCCCTTCCGGCATTGCGGACAAATGTTCGTGACAGGCCAGCCATAGGCCTTGTTGTTCTTGGCCAGACGCTTGTTTCTTGAAAACAATCGTCTCGCGCTCCTGGCTGAAGTGTTGCTCCCCTTGCATGCGCAGCTCGGTGGCAACGTCATGAATGAAAATCGCCACGTCACCCTGCAGGCTGACGAAGGCGTTGCTCGACGTGCACGACAGCACCTCGAAGCCATCCTCGGCACGCCAGCTGTCCCACAACGCCTGGTAGGCATCGCGCGACAGCAGCGGCTGGCCGAGGGTGTAGAAAACAAAGCTGGCATCGGCGCTGAACGCACCGAAGTAGGCTTCTCGATCGTTACGGGCGAAGGCGGCGATCAGATCGGCCGCCGCGTTCAAAACCTGATCACGTTCGTTCATGACCGATCCTCAGCGATGGACCACGCCAGGCAGTACGCAGAGCATTTCGTACAGCAGGTTGGCGGCCAGCAGCGAGGTGTTGCCGGTGGTGTCGTAAGCGGGCGAGACTTCTACCAGATCGCAACCGATCAGGTCGAGGCCTTGGCAGCCGCGAACGATCTCGATCGCCTGAATGGTCGTCAGACCGCCGATTTCCGGGGTACCGGTGCCGGGTGCCCAAGCCGGGTCGATGCCGTCGATGTCGAAGCTCAGGTACACCGGACCACCGCCGACTTTCTCGCGGACTTCGGCCATCAATGGCGCCAGGGATTTGTGCCAGCACTCTTCGGCCTGGACCACACGGAAGCCCTGGTTACGGCTCCAGTTGAAGTCGTCAGCGGTGTAGCCCTGGGCGCGCAGACCGATTTGTACAACGCGGTCCGGGTCAATCAAGCCTTCTTCGACGGCGCGGCGGAAGGTGGTGCCGTGGGCGATTTTCTCGCCGAACATGTGATCGTTGACATCGGCGTGGGCGTCGATGTGCACCAGGCCGACCTTGCCGTGCTTTTTATGGATGGCACGCAGGATCGGCAGGGTGATGGTGTGGTCGCCGCCGAGGGTCAGCGGGATCACGTCGTGTTCGAGGATGTTGTCGTAGGACTCTTCGATGATCCGCACGGCATCCAGCAGGTTGAAGGTGTTGATCGCCACGTCGCCGATATCGGCAACCGACAGCGAATCGAACGGTGCAGCACCGGTGGCCATGTTGTACGGGCGGATCATCACCGATTCGGCGCGGATGTCACGTGGTCCGAAGCGGGTACCGGGGCGCAGCGAAGTACCGATGTCCAGCGGCACGCCAACGAAGGCCGCGTCGAGGCCGGCAGCAGTCGGTACATGGGGGAGTCGGAGCATGGTGGCGATGCCGCCGAAGCGCGGCATTTCGTTGCCGCCCAGTGGTTGGTGAAGAATCTTGTCCACGGGTAGGGCCTCATCGTCGTTGTTTTATTTATTGGGTTGCGCCGTTCACGGAAGGTACGGGCACCGTTGTGGGCCGATTCTGCGAAATGTAGTGGTCGGGAAGAATCGCTACGGGCAAATACTTAGTTCAGATTTTTCTAAACTAATGGCGGGGAGGGAGATAGACTTGAGGCGGTCTACAGAACCCCGTGGCGAGGGAGCTTGCTCCCGCTGGGGGGCGAAGCACCCCCAAACCATTCACCCAAGTCCGGCAGACAAACCACATGAGCAGGTTTACGACTGCTGCGCAGCCGAGCGGGAGCAAGCTCCCTCGCCACAAGAGCAGGAGTGCCCATGGCCAACGCTTTACCCGACCTGAAACTTTTGCGCATCTTCGTCAGCGTCGTGCGTCATCAAGGGTTCGCCAACGCCCAGCAGGAGCTCAATCTATCGACATCGGCTATCAGCACTTACATGAGCCAGCTCGAATCGGCGCTGGGCCTGGTGCTTTGCCATCGCGGCCGTGGCGGGTTCAGCCTGACCAGCAAGGGTGAGTTGTTCCATCAGGAAACCCTGCGCCTGCTGGGCGAGCTGGAAGGTTTCGAGCAATACGCCGCCGCGCTCAAGGGCGAATTGCGAGGTACGCTCAACCTGGGGGTGATCGACTCCACGGTCAGCGACAAGGCCTTGCCGTTCGCTGAAGCCATTGGCGCCTACAGTCAGGAACACCCGGCGGTGCACTTGCACCTTTCGGTCATGAGCCCTTATGAGTTGCAGCTCGGCGTGCAGGACAACCGTCTTGACCTGGCCATCGGCGCATTCTCCACGCGCATGAGCGGTCTGGTGTACATGCCGTTGTACCGCGAACAGCACTGGCTGTATTGCAGTTCGCGGCATCCGCTGTTCAACGAGCGGCGCATTCCCGAGCAGGTCATTACCCAGCAGCGCATGGTCGGTCGTGGCTACTGGAGCCAGGCGGAACTGGCCCGCCACGGTTTCAAGCACAGCGCCGCGACGGTGGAAAGTATGGAGGCGCAGCTGATTCTGGTGTTGTCCGGCGCCTACATCGGTTACCTGCCGGAGCACTACGCCCAGGCCTGGGCCGACAAGGGTGATTTGCGTGTGCTGCTGCCGGCGACCTTCGGTTATCAGGCACCGTTTTCCATGATCATGCGCCGGGGACGCAGCCGCGAGCCGTTGATCCAGACCTTCCGCGATCTGCTCAAAGCACAACTCAATCAGGCCTGAAGAGCATGTCCAGAATTCAATGTCCGCGTTGTCTGCGCCCGCAAAGTCATTGCTTGTGTCCGCTGATCCCGAGTCTCGACAGCCGCACCCGGGTGCTGTTGTTACAGCATCCGAGTGAAGTGAATCATGCGTTGAACACCGCACGTCTGGCGGCACTCGGGTTGCAGAATGCCGAGTTGATCGTCGGTGAGGTGTTTGCGGATTTGCCGGCGCTGTTGCATCAGCCAGGGTATCGGGCGCGGTTGTTGTTTCCCGGTGAGGATGCACAGCCGCTGCAGACGTATGCCGCGTCTGACGAGCCGTTGCTGCTGGTGGTCCCGGATGGTACCTGGCGTAAGGCGCGCAAAATGCTGCATCTCAATCCGTTGCTGGCCGCGTTGCCCAGAGTGACGCTGGCCGAGGGTGGCGTGTCGCGCTATCGACTGCGCAAGGCGCCGGGGCCGGGAGCGTTGTCGACGGTGGAAGCGATTGTGCAGGCGCTGGAAACCCTGGAGGCACCGGCCTCGTTTGCGCCTTTGCTGAAACCGTTCGAGGCGTTGATCGAGGGGCAGATTGCGGCGATGGGGGAGGAGGTTTACCAGCGCAATCATGGCGGATGACCCGTTGTGGCGAGGGAGCAAGCTCCCGCTGGAGTGCGAAGCGCGCCCCAAACCAGCGAATTCGATAGACCGGACACACCACTTGGGGCTGCTTCGCAGCCCAGCGGGAGCAAGCTCCCTCGCCACAGGAAGGATTCAGGACTATCTTTCCCGCATCGCCTCGGTGCGGGCCTTGAGCACCGGCTTAAGCAGATAATCCAGCACTGTCTTTTCCCCGGTAATGATGTCCACAGTCGCCACCATCCCCGGAATGATCAGCAATGGCTTGGCGTCCCCGCCCAGATGGTTTTTATCGGTACGCACCTGGATCAGATAGAAGCTGTTGCCCTTGTCATCGGTGATGGTGTCGGCGCCGATCAACTCCAGTTTAGCGCTCAGGCCACCGTAGATCGTGTAGTCGTAAGCGGTGAACTTGACCATGGCTTTCTGGCCAGGATGCAGGAACGCAACGTCTTGAGGCCGGACCTTGGCTTCGATCAACAGGTTGTCTTCCAGTGGCACGATTTCCACCATGTCGCTGCCTGGCTGGACCACGCCGCCGATGGTGTTGACCTTCAAAACCTTGATGATGCCTTTGACCGGCGAGGTCACTGTGGTGCGGGTCACGCGGTCGTCGATGGCGATGCTCGATGCGGTGATTTTCGACAGGTCGGTGCGTTTCTCGTTGAGCTCCTTGGCCGCATCCGAACGGAAGGATTGTTCCGACTCGTCGATCTTGCTGCGGATCTCGGCGATCGCTGACTCAGCGCGAGGTATCGCCAGCGTCGTGGCGTTCAGCGAGCCACGGATTTCCACGGCGCTGCGCTTGAGCCGCAGAATCTCCACCGGCGATACGGCACCGGTTTTCACCAGTGGCTCGGACATGTTCATCTCTTGATTGACCAGCGCCAGGCTTGAACTGTATTGCCCGGCTTTCGAGCGGAACTCTGCCAGCTCCTGGGTTTTTTGCCGAAGTTGTTCGGTCAGGGTGCGTTGCTCGCTGGCCAGTCGGCGTTGTCGTTGTTCGTACAACGAGCGTTCGTCCTCGGCCACTTGCGGCGCCTTGGCAATCACTTCCTCCGACAGCTTGAAAGGCCGGCCTTCCGCTTCAGCCGACAGCCGCTCGACTTGCGCGGTCAGGGCATAGCGATCGGCCTCGCTTTCACCCTTGTTCGACAGGTAGCGCGTGTCGTCGAGGCGCAATAAGGTATCGCCCTTGCTGACCATTTGCCCTTCACGCACGAAGATTTCACTGACGATGCCGCCCTCGAGGTTCTGGATGACCTGGACTTTGCTTGACGGAATCGCCTTGCCTTCGCCCATGGTGACTTCCTGCAACACGGCGAACTTGGCCCAGACCAGCGCACTGATCAGCAACGCGGCGGCCAGCCACACGGTCACCCGCGACCAGCGCGGCGAGTCCTGCAACGAAGCGCCGGCGGTTTCCGGCATGAACTCGACTTCGGCGCTTTTGCCGAAGCTGTTGAAGTAGCCTCGGGGCGCTGAATCTGGCGTTTGAGCAGACATGGGCGATACCCGTCAGTTAAGAGAAATAGTGCCGAACACAACCCTGTGGCGAGGGAGCTTGCTCCCGTCCGGCGGGCGAAGCCGTCGCAAAAACTGCTGACGCGATCCAGGTGACACAACCAGGCGGCTGCTTCGCAACCCAGCGGGAGCAAGCTCCCTCGCCACAGGTTGTGTATTCGCATCTAGACAGCCGCCGAGCCGACGCGGCCCTTGCGCAATGCATCGATGACCGCTTCTTTCGGTCCGTCGGCAACGATTCGCCCGTTGTCGAGCACCACCAGCCGATCCACCAGGCTGAGCATCGAGGTGCGGTGCGTGACCAGCAGCACGGTTTTGCCCTGCACCCAGCCGTGGAGTTTTTGCCGCAGTACATCCTCGCTGCTGTTGTCCATGGCGCTGGTCGGCTCATCGAGCAACATGATCGGCGGGTCGAGCAGAAGCGCCCGGGCCAGCAACACAGCCTGGCGTTGACCACCGGAGAGCAATTGCCCACGCTCGCCGACGGGCCGGTCGAAGCCTTGCGGGTGTTGCCGGGCCAGTTCGGTGACGCCGGTGAGCTCGGCGACTTCAAGCATGCGAGCGTCGCTGATGTAGCGTGCGCCGAGTGTCAGGTTGTCGCGCAGGCTGCCGGCCAGCAACGGCAAGTCATGGGCGACATAGCCGATCTGATGGCGCAGGTCGGCGACGTCCAGTTGCCGCAAGTCCAGGCCATCGAGCAGGAGCTGGCCTTCTTCCGGCTCATAGAACCCCATCACCAGGCGCCCCAGCGTGCTTTTGCCCGAGCCACTGCGGCCAATGATGCCGATGCGTTCACCGGGTTTGACGCTGAAGCTGATGTTGGCCAGCGCCGGGGCGGCCTGGCCGTTGTAGTGGAAGGTCACACCGACCACATCCAGTGCACCTCGTAGTTGCGTGCGTTCAAGCGGCCGCTGCCGGGCATCGCGCTCCTGGGGTAGCGACATCAGGGCGTCGGTACTCTTCATGGTCAACTGTGCTTGCTGGTAGCGGGTGATCAGCCCGGCGATCTGTCCCAGCGGTGCCAGCACGCGACTGCCGAGCATGTACGTCGCCACCAGTGCGCCAACGCTGAGGTTACCGGCGATGATGCTGTAAACCCCGGCAACGATGGTCGCCATGCCGGAAAACTGCTGGATGAACAACGTGCCGTTGGTGGCCAGCGCCGAGAGGTTGCGCGCATGGCTGTCCAGGCGAGTGAGGGCGCCGTGGGTGCTTTCCCATTTGTGCTGGCGCTCGCTTTCGGCGCTGCAGGCCTTGAGAGTTTCCAGGCCGCCGAGGGTTTCGATCAGCAGCGCCTGGCGTTCGGCGCCGAGGCTCAAGCTTT
Organism: Pseudomonas sp. Sample_16; assembly: GCF_004307665.1. Taxonomy (NCBI): domain Bacteria; kingdom Pseudomonadati; phylum Pseudomonadota; class Gammaproteobacteria; order Pseudomonadales; family Pseudomonadaceae; genus Pseudomonas; species Pseudomonas sp. Sample_16. Next base: position 9,498 of record NZ_RCOB01000158.1, on the reverse strand, counting down.
TTTGCACGGTGTCGCGCAGGCGAGCCTGAATGATCATGGCGAAGATGATCGTGATCGGAAACGCCAACACCGGAATCACCACCAGCCAGCCGCCGAGCAGGCCGATCACCACCAGCATCAGCAACGCAAAGGGCAGGTCGATCAGGCTGGTCAGGGTCACCGCCGTGAGAAATTCCCGCAAACCCTGGAAGTCATGAATGCTTTGGGCGAATCCGCCAATGGTCGCAGGCCGCGCTTTCATCGCCATGCCGGTTATGCGTTCGAACAGGGTCGCCGAAAGAATCACATCGGTCTTCTTGCCGGCGGTGTCCAGCAAGTGCGCGCGTACCACCCGCAGCACCAGCTCGAAACCGGTGCCGATCAGCAGGCCGATCGACAGGACCCACAAGGTCGAGGTGGCCTGGTTCGGCACTACGCGATCGTAGGTCTGCATCACGAACAGCGGCACCATCAAACCCAACAGGTTGATCAGGAAGCTGGCGAGGATTGCATCGCTGTACAGCCATTTCGACAGTTTCAGCGTGTCTCTGAACCACGCCTGTACGCGGGGCACCAAGGGCGAGCGCAGGTCTTCGAGTTCATGCCGTGGCCGGGCGAACAGGGCCTGGCCGCTGTAGTGTTCGGCCAGCTCTTGCGGGCTGATCCACTGTTCGCCACCGTCGGCTTCACTGGGCAGGATCAGCACCCGACCGTCTTCGCCGTAACGGCGCAGGACAGCGGTGCGTCCATGGCTGAGCAGGAGCATCACGGGAAGGTTGAGTGGAGAAATGTCTTTGAGCTCGCGACGTAGCAGGCGTGCCTGCAATCCGGCCCGGGCCGCTGCGCGAGGCAGCAGGTCCAGGCTCAGGCGTTGGTGTGCCATTGGCAGCCCGGCACTCAGGCTGGCGCGACTGACCGTCGCGCCATGGAGTTTGCAGAGGATCAGCAGACCGTCCAGAAGCGGGTCATCGAAGCTCAGGCGCGGATCAACGCCTGTGTTGCCAGGTTCCATGCTGGTCAATGTGATCGCTCCGGTTGCGCTACATCAATGGGTAACGGTTTCTGCACGTCCCCCTGCAAGCGTTACCGCAGGCTGCGATCTTGAACAGTTCAAATCAAAAGATCGCAGCCTGAGGCAGCTCCTGCAGGAGTGTTTATTTGAGATCAGGCAAACGGGCTTCGCTTTTCACTTCGGTCTGGGCGATGGCATCGGCTGGCAGTACGACCCGCTGTTTGCTCAACAACTGGCCCATGTTCGCCAGTATCCGGTACATCGAATATTCCTCGGTGTAGCGCACTTCGGTGTAGCGGCGGTTGGCGTTGTAGAGCTCGTTTTCACTGTCCAGCAGATCGAGCAGGGTGCGCTGGCCGAGGCCGAACTGGTCCTGGTAGGCCATGCGCACGCGTTTGCTGGTATCGGCATACTCACGGGCGGTCGGGGTTTGCTTCTTGGCGTTGACCATGGCGTTCCAGGCCAGATGAATGTTCTCGTTGAGCTGGCGCAGGGCGTTGTTGCGGATGTCCATCGCCTGATTGATCTTGTGCGCGTCCGATTGCAGGCGCGCCTTGTCGCTGCCGCCGCGGAACAGGTTGTAGTTCATCACCACGCCGACCCGCCATTCGTTGTCATGGCCTTCTTCACCGGCGATGTTGTTGTTGGCGCCCACCGCCGCTTCAGCGTCGAAGCGCGGGTAGAACGGCGACTTGGCGACTTCGTACTGGCTCTCGGCCGATTGCACGTCGGCCTGGGCTGATTTCAGGTACGGGTTGTTTTCCACCATGCTCTGCTGGGCTTCCGTCAGGGATGCAGGTACTTCGCCGCGAATCGAGGGCGGTGCTTCCAGTTCATCGGGCAGGCGCCCAACGACGGCGGCGAAGTTCGATTCGGCGTCGGCCAGGTCGACTTCGGCGGTGTCGAGGTTGTTCTCCGCCAATGCCCGACGGGCACTGGACTGGTCGGCGTCGGCGTTGCTGCCGACCCCGCGCTCGGTACGCAGGCCGATCTGATCGTTGACGCGCAAGTGTGCCTGCAGGTTGTTCTTGGCCAGCGTCACCAGCTCACGGCGCTTGAGTACTTCGAGGTAGACCTCGGTGGTGCGCAAAGCCAGATCCTGGGCGGTGCCCTGGGCGTAATAGGCGCGGGAGTTGACTACGCCTTTGGTGCGTTCGACTTCGTTGGCAGTGTTGAACCCGTCGAAAAGCATTTGCCGCAACCGCAGTTCCGACTGGGTGTAATTGAGGATTTCCGTGTGGTGTTTGCCGAGCGCCCGGGTGTTGGTGTTATCGCTGTACCCGCGCCCGTATGCGGCATTCAAGTCCACCGACGGATAAAAGCCCCCCTTCGCGACTTTCACGTCTTCGTCAGCCGACAGACGGCTGTCCACTCGTGACGCCAATTCCGGGTGAGTGGCAATGGTGCTCTGGATGGCTTCGGTCAGCGACATGGCGTGAGCTTGAGAAGTGCAGGCCATGGCCAATAGAACTGCGCTGCAGAGGGGGGTTAAAAGGCGCATGGTGCTTCTCCCTGAAGTCCTGATGGTGCTTAATCAGTCGCCAATTATTTGACGAAATTTATAGGTAAACCGTTTCACGGGTTTTACAGAAGAGCTAAGAACATTCTGGAGAGAACCTAAGAAGTTTTTCTCATAAGCCCTATGCCGAAAAAAACTTATGCGCTCCGCAAAATCCAGCACATTGTTCATTACCAAAGCCCTTGATTTATGAGCTTTAGGGCGCTCATCGGGGCAAGTGAAAAGTTCCGATCCACTTATCGACATAGGGCGGAGAAGTGCTGGAGGGGAGGGAGGCGTAGCGGAATTGTGTGACGGTTTTTTGTCACTCGGTTGATTCAGCTCCGTTACGCATTGCTCGCAGGGCAGCGTATTTGCGATGTATTCCCGATGCCTTTGATTGCAAAGGGGTTTGTTGCGCAACCAAACGTGACCGTGAGCAACGCCGGCGAGATCGTCGCCAGGGCAGCGGCTTACTCAGGTAAACCCGCTGGCCGGTAGACGATCCGCCAGGCACTCGGTAAACCGTCCATCAAGCATTGCTCCGCGCAATAAAAAAGTGCCGACAGCGGTTGGCAGCGGAGGAAATGCACATGGCTACGCTCATCGGTATCGTCAGTAAGGTCGTCGGGCAGGTGTTCGCGGTGACAAGCGACGGCACGCGTCGCGTCCTGATCGAGGGCGACCGCTTGTTCGCCGGTGATCAACTGTCGACCGGAGCCGAGGGCGCGGTAGCGGTGCATTTGCAAAATGGCCAGGAACTGACCCTTGGACGGGGAAGCAGCCTGCAACTGACGCCGCAGTTATTGACTAATCACATCCCCCGCGTCGACACCGCCGAAGCAGTGACGCCGAGCCAGGCGCAACTGAGCGATGTCGAACAACTGCAAAAAGCCATTGCCGCGGGTGACGACCCGACGCAAACCGCGGAAGCCACCGCGGCGGGACCATCGACTGGCGCGCCGGGTGGTGAGGCGGGAGGCGGGCACAGTTTCGTGATGCTGGAGGAGGTCGGTGGGAGAGTCGATCCGATCATCGGTTTTCCCACTGCCGGATTCAATGGCATTCCCGAGTTTCCGGAAGGTCGCCGCGAAGGCGATACGGATACCGACGATGGCAGTCTGACGCCGGTTGCCCCAGGGATTCCTCCGGTTGTCATCCCGCTGGTACCACCGGTGGCGGACAACCCGGTCAGCCTCGACGGCCTGTCGGTAGAAGGCGGTGAGCTGACCGTCAAGGAAGCCAACCTTTCCAACGGCTCGGCCAGCAGCCCAAGTGCCCTGACGCAGAACGGTACGTTCACCATCAACGCCCCCGACGGCTTGAGCAGCCTGAGCATCGGCGGGATCAACGTGATCAGTGGCGGTGTAGCCAGCGGTTTCCCGCAGTCGATCATCACAGCGTTGGGTAGTACCCTGACCATCACCGGATACAACCCGGCCACTGGCGTTGTGAGCTACAGCTACACCCTCAACGGCAGCGAAACCCACACGAGCGGCGACGGCACCACCCTCAGCGAACACTTCACTGTGGTCGCCGGTGACAGCAATGGCGACACCGCTACCGGGTCGCTGGACGTCAACATCACCGACGATGTGCCCAAAGCCATCGACGACGATAACGGCGTGGCGTCGGAAACCCAGCTGACCCTCAACGGCAACGTGCTGACCAACGATATACAAGGCGCGGATCGCGTGCCGGTCGGTGAAAACAGCGGCCCGATCACCCCCGGTACGTTCGTCGGAACCTACGGCACCCTGGTGCTGAATGCCAACGGCACGTACACCTACACCCTGAACACCAGCGATGCGGATTTCAAAGCGCTGCATGGCGGTGGCAACGGTACCGAAACGTTCACCTACGTCCTCACCGATGCCGACGGCGACAGCAGCACCGCCAACCTGGTGCTGAACATCCACAACAACGACGACGGGGTGACGATCAACGGCCTCGACGTCGAGGGCGGCGAACTGATCGTCTACGAGAAAAACCTCGGCGACGGCACCAGCCCCAACGCATCGGCGTTGACCCAGAGCGGCACCTTCACCATTACCGCCCTCGACGGTGTGCAAACCCTGACCGTCGGGGGCATCGCCGTCGTCACTGGCGGTGTGGCAGCCGGTTTTCCGCAATCGATCGTCACTCCGTTGGGCAGTACGCTGACCATCACCGGGTTCGACCCGGTTACCGGCGTGGTGAGCTACAGCTACACCCTGGCCGATAACGAAACGCACCCGAATGCCAACGGCGCCAACAGCCTTTCCGAGTCGTTCGCCGTGGTGGTGGTCGATGACAACAACACCACCGCCAACGGTGAATTGAACGTCAACATCACCGACGATGTGCCCAAAGCCATCGACGACGATAACGGCGTGGCGTCGGAAACCCAGCTGACCCTCAACGGCAACGTGCTGACCAACGATATACAAGGCGCGGATCGCGTGCCGGTCGGTGAAAACAGCGGCCCGATCACCCCCGGTACGTTCGTCGGAACCTACGGCACCCTGGTGCTGAATGCCAACGGCACGTACACCTACACCCTGAACACCAGCGATGCGGATTTCAAAGCGCTGCATGGCGGTGGCAACGGTACCGAAACGTTCACCTACGTCCTCACCGATGCCGACGGCGACAGCAGCACCGCCAACCTGGTGCTGAACATCCACAACAACGACGACGGGGTGACGATCAACGGCCTCGACGTCGAGGGCGGCGAACTGATCGTCTACGAGAAAAACCTCGGCGACGGCACCAGCCCCAACGCATCGGCGTTGACCCAGAGCGGCACCTTCACCGTCACCGCTCTCGATGGCCTGCAAACCCTGACCGTGGGCGGCATTACCGTAGTCAGCGGTGGCGTGGCCGCCGGTTTCCCACAAACGATCACCACTCCGTTGGGCAGCACCCTGACCATCACCGGCTACAACCCAACCACCGGCGTGGTCAGCTACAGCTACACCCTGGCCGATAACGAAACCCACCCGACTGCCAACGGCGCCAACAGCATCACCGAGAACCTCAACGTCATCGCAACCGACACTGACGGCAGCACCGCATCGGGGCAGATCAACGTCAACATCGTCGATGACTTGCCGAGCGCCAAACCCGACGCGGACTCCGTGCAGGAGGGCGGCACCGTCAGTGGCAATGTGCTGAGCAATGACATTGGCGGCGCCGACGGCCCGGCCGCCAGCGGTGCAGTGATCGGCGTGCGCGCCGGTTCGGATACCTCGACCTCGGCTATCGGTGGCCTGAACAGCCAGATCAACGGCACCTACGGCTACCTGACCCTCGACGCCAGCGGCAACGCGGTTTATCACAGCAACCCGAACGCTGTGAGCGGCCCCGGTGCGGTGGATGTGTTCACCTACACCGTGCGCGATGCCGACGGCGATGAAAGCACCACCACCATCACCATCGACGTCTACAACAGCTGCCTGCAAGCGGTCAGCGACGCCGACGCCACCGTCTACGAAAAAGCCCTCGACCTGAACAAGGACGGCCAGGACCTGGCGGCCGGCAGCGTCACCGGCAGCGAACCGGGCCACACCGGTGAAACCGCGTCCGGCACCTTGGTCGGTTCGGTCAGCGGCGCCGTCGGTGCGATCACCTACGCACTGGTCGGCAGTGCGACCGGGGCTCATGGGCAAATAATGCTCAATCCGAACGGCACCTACACCTACACCCTGACCTCGCCACCGAGCACCACGCCAAGCGCCAACGATGGCCCGAACGTCACCCACGAAACCTTCACCTATCAGGCCACCGATTCCCTGGGCAATGTGGTCACCAGCACCATCGTGGTCAACATCGTCGACGACGTGCCCACTGCCAAAGCGGACGTGGATTCGGTGGTAGAAGGGGGCACCGTCAGCGGCAACGTACTGGTCAATGACATCGGCGGCGCCGATGGCCTCGGTGCAGTGATCGGCGTGCGCGCCGGTTCGGATACCTCGACCTCGGCTATCGGT
>NZ_RCOB01000158.1:0-3028 GCF_004307665.1 Pseudomonas sp. Sample_16 | reverse complement strand
CGGTGCAGTGATCGGCGTGCGCGCCGGTTCGGATACCTCGACCTCGGCTATCGGTGGCCTGAACAGCCAGATCAACGGCACCTACGGCTACCTGACCCTCGACGCCAGCGGCAACGCGGTTTATCACAGCAACCCGAACGCTGTGAGCGGCCCCGGTGCGGTGGATGTGTTCACCTACACCGTGCGCGATGCCGACGGCGATGAAAGCACCACCACCATCACCATCGACGTCTACAACAGCTGCCTGCAAGCGGTCAGCGACGCCGACGCCACCGTCTACGAAAAAGCCCTCGACCTGAACAAGGACGGCCAGGACCTGGCGGCCGGCAGCGTCACCGGCAGCGAACCGGGGCACTCCGGTGAAACCGCGTCCGGCACGCTGGTCGGCTCGGTCAGCGGCGCGACTGGCGCGATCAGCTACACCCTGGTCGGCAGCGCCAACGGCAACTTTGGGCAAATCCTGCTCAACCCCAACGGCACGTATACCTACACCTTGACCTCGGCACCGAAAACAACACCGGGCGCCAACGATGGCCCCAACTCCCTGAGCGACACCTTTACCTACAAGGCCACCGATGCGCTGGGCAACACCACCACCAGCACTATCGTGGTCAACATCGTCGACGACGTGCCCAAGGCTGTGGCTTCGGAGCGTTCGGTGGCAGCAGTCGAGATTGACTCCAACCTGCTGCTGGTGATCGATGTCTCCGGCAGCATGGTCGACCCCTCCGGCGTAACGGGGCTGTCGAGGCTGGATCTGGCCAAGCAGGCGATCAGTGCCTTGCTCGACAAATACGACGACCTCGGCGACGTCAAAGTGCAGATTGTCACGTTCAGCAGCAATGCCATCGACAAGTCGTCGGTGTGGGTTGACGTGGCGACCGCCAAGGCAATCGTCGCTGGTCTGACGGCGGGCGGCGGCACCAACTACGACGCGGCGGTGGCCGTGGCACAAACTGCATTTGAGACCAACGGCAAGCTGACGGGCGCACAGAATGTCGGCTACTTCTTCTCTGACGGCAAACCCAATGAAGGTTCGATCGAGACGCAGGACGAGGCGCTCTGGAAGGCATTTCTTACCGAGAATCAAATCAAGAACTACGCGATCGGCCTGGGCGCAAACGTCGACAATGATGCCCTCGATCCGCTGGCATATGACGGCACTGGCACGGGGACCAATAACAACGCCGTGATTGTCACTGACCTAGGCCAACTCAACTCGGTGCTTTCGGGCACGGTGATGGGCGCACCGGTCACCGGTTCACTGCTGGGCGAGGGTGGGGCGTTTGGTGCAGATGGCGGCTTCATAAAAACCATCACCGTCGATGGCACCACGTACACCTACGATCCGAAAGGCAACAGCAACCAGGGCTCGCTGAATTTCAGCGGCGGCGCCAATCACGGTACGTTCAATACGACCAACAACACCCTGAGTATCGCCACCAACAACAAGGGCACGCTGGTGGTGAATCTCGATACCGGTGAATACAACTACGTATCGCAGAAAACTACCTCGGTGGTGCTCACGGAAAACATCGGCTTCACCCTCAGCGACAACGACGGCGATCTCGCCAGCTCGACACTGGTGGTCAAAGTCATTCCGAACGCAGCGCCGGTGGCCACTGATGATCACATCATCACTAACGTGCTTTCAGGCAGCGTGACGGTGCCGGCTGAATTACTGCTGGCCAACGACACCGGCGCCGATGGCGACCCGCTCAAGGCCTCGCCAACCACGTTCAATACGGGCTGGGTCGCCAAAGGTGCTGACTTCACCGGCAGCGGCGCGATTGATTTCTCCGGCAGCGGCGTCAAGCCGAGCAACCAGAGCCTGAGCAACGTGCGCGGCGCGTTCGCAGCCAATACCGCCTCGATGACGGCCCTGTTGGTGATCAGTGGTTATCTGGGGCCGGTCACTGCGGCCAACGTTAACGATGAAGATCGCATCACCGTCAACCTCAAGCAGGGCGAGACCCTCAACCTTGACCACAATCTGGCTGCCGGCCATATCACTATGGAGTACTCGATCAACGGCGGTGCCTGGATTGCCCTCGGCGATGGCCAGACCATCACGGCGACGTCGGACGGCGTCTATCAGATCCATGTGACCAACATCACCAACACCGGTGGCGGCAGCGGTGCGGGCAACTCGGAAAGCTATCAGCTGACCATGAAGCTCGATTATTCCGGTGCCCACGACACTGCCCCGGACTATCACGGCACCTACACTGCCAGCGATAACCATGGTGGCAGCGACAGCGCCAACCTGACCATCAGCTATCAGGACGGTCATACCCTCACCGGGACCACGGGCAACGACACCCTGGTGGCAGGCAACGGCGACAACATCATCAATGCCGGTGACGGCAATGACATCCTCACCGCAGGCACCGGCAACAACACGCTGCATGGCGATGCGGGCAATGACTTGTTGTTCAGTGGCACGGGCAACGACCTGCTCGATGGCGGCATCGGTAACGACACCGCGAGCTACGCCCATGCCACCACTGGCGTTACGGTCAACCTGGGCCAGAGTGGGCCGCAAAACACCTTGGGCGCCGGCACCGACACCCTGACCGCCATCGAAAACCTCGTCGGCTCCGATTTCAACGACAACCTTACCGGCGACAACAACAGCAACATCATTACCGGCGGCCTGGGCAATGACGTGCTCAAGGGCGAGGGTGGCGATGACTTCCTGATCGGCGGACTGGGCAACAATACGCTGACCGGCGGCAGCGGCGCCGACACGTTCCAATGGCTCAAAGGCAACAGTGGCCACGATGTGATCACCGACTTTACGCCGGGCACCGACAAACTCGACCTGTCGCAGCTGCTGCAAGGGGAGAATGGCAGCGCCGCGTCGCTCGATGACTACCTGCACTTCACTGTCAGCGGCAGCGGCGCGTCACTGGTCACCAGCATCGACGTCAGCGGCATGGCCGGCGCGGCGCCGAACCAGACCATTGACCTGGCGGGCGTCAACCTGGCCAGCCATTACGGTGTTACGCCGGGGGCGGGTGGGGTG